>JAADFT010000315.1 GCA_013152765.1 Calditrichota bacterium
GATTCCGGGTCTGGCGAACGGCGGATGGCGACACGTTTCGCGTGGTGGCCACGCTACCCGGCAAGGCGTTTTCGGCTGTGGATGCCCCCGTTCAGTACGGGGTGCGCTACCGCTACACGATCACAGCACTTGGCGAGGACTTCGAGAGTCCTCCGTCTGACACGGTTACCGTGTTGCCAGGACCGACGACGGTGGTGGTGGCCGATTTGTCCCAGGGCCTGGTGGCGCGGCTTTCTCACGACGCGGCGCATCCGATCTGGCGCTCCAGCCTGGTCGACTACCCCGACGCGCTGACTGTGGACAGCAGGCGGGGCGCGTGTGGGTTGCGGACGGCCTCGACGGCGCCGTCGTGGGCATGGCCTTGCGAGACGGCCGGTTCCTGTTTCGTCTGCGTGGATTCTGGCGACCGTGGAACCTGGTGCTTTTCCCGGGAGATGGTAGCCTGCTGGTGGCAGACCGCTACGGCGGTGTGGTTGCGAAGGTCGGCGTGGATGGCGACGTCATCTGGGTGGACGACCGTACCGAGCGGCCAGCGGACGTGGCGATTTCCTCCGGGGGCGGCTACTGGGTGCTGGATGCTGCAAACCGCACGGTGGTGCACTACCCGGGACCGTCTTCCCCAGCCGACAGGCGTTGCCCGTACACGTTGAAGGATCCCGTGGCTTTGGGAACGGACGCCAAAGGTCTGGAGCTCTGGGTTGCGGACCGTTCGGCGTTGTACCGCTACGACGGGCGGTCGCGAAAGTGGTCAACCGTCGAGACGGGGCTGCGCGGTGTGCGAGCCCTGACCGTGAGCCCACGCGGTGGAGAATGCTGGTTTGCCGACGAAACCGGGGTTGCCGGGCAGAGGGTTGTGCGGGTGGACAAAGACGGAGGACTGCTGGCACTGAGCACAGGCTGGGAGGAGGTCCGGGATCTGGCCTGGAGCTGGTGCGACGGCGGCGTAGTCGTGGCGGATGCGAGGGCTGGCCTGGTGGTCCGCTTGGACGGGGAAGCACAGGAGCTTGGCCGCTACGAGGAAATGGTTTACCCGACGCTCGTTGCGGTCGAGTAAAGGGTTGTGGTGTAGGTGCCTCTCGGTGTGCCCTGGGAACTTGATCTCTTGGCGGGCGAGCCCGGCAGCCGAGCGAAACACCTTCGACAAACGCACGTACTCAGTGCAGGTGGGAGGCTGAACCGAAGGCGGGAATTGTGCGGCCGGCAACCGTACCGGTGACGACCGAAAGAAATTACAGACGACCGTAGAGGACGCAAGCTGGTGAAATTGTTGCCGAAACAGACGTTTCTCTTCGCGCTTCTGGGAGTGCTTGGCTTCGCCGTTTTTGGTGTGGTGGCGCCCAGGTTGTATCCGGTTTTCGGCGTCCGCCTGGAGGTTGCGCGCGAGGATGCTGTTCACCGTGCAACGGAAATTGCCGGGCGCTGGCTTCCCGAAGCGAAGGGCAGCACCGTGTCTGCGGCTCTGGCCGTGGACCGCGAGCAACTGGGCTACCTGCAAACCTCTTTTGGCCATCCCCGGGCAAACGAACTCGCCCGCGACAGCATTCCCGCTTTCACCTGGAAGGTAAAGTGGACAAACGCGTCCTTCTGGGAGCAGACCTACTACTCCTCCGAGGAAGAAGCGTTGCAGGCCATGGCCAGCAAGCTTGGCGGCCAGTTGACCGTGAGTCTCGACACTCACGGTCGGCTGATCGCGCTCAGCCGCCGGGAGGCGAAGAAAGGCCCCGAAAATGAGGCTGCGGTGCTGGACAGCCTGTCTGCTCTCGGTCTGGCCAGAGATTTTCTCACACACGTTGCGTCCGTGAATCTTTCCGACCTCGTACCGGTTCTGTCGACGGACGTTCCGAAGTCTGTCCTGGGACGGGGCAGGCACGTTTTTGCCTGGAAAGAGAAGCGCCCCGTGGCGGGGGAGACCGTTTTCCACGTCGTGGCTGTTGGGCGGGAAGACGTTGTGCGTTACAACCGCAGCTACGTGCCGGCCAAACCTTTCCAGGTGCCGAAGAGATCCAGCCGCGAGAGCATCCCTCAGCTCATCTGGATTCTGACCCTGATCATTCTGGTGATTGTGCTGGCTGTCCGGCGGCTTCGGGCGGACCAGATGGACCTGGCGATGGGGATCGGGCCCGCGGTGGTAATCGGGATTGCAACCGTCGTCTCCACCTACACGGCCGTCCGACTGGCAGGGAGTTCCTCCCAGTTCGAGGTCCTTGTCAGCGCCATCTTTGCCGCGTTGTTCAACGTGGCGGCCATCGTCTTTCTCGTGGCGGTAACCGACTCCGTTGCCAGAGATGTGTGGCCGGAGAAGGTGACCTCGCTGACGATCCTCCTCAAGGGCCGGGTCATGAACCGTCACGTCGGCCGCAGCCTGTTGCTGGGTTTCGGCTGGGCTGGCATTGCGCTGGGCAGCATTTCGCTGTTCGATTTGCTCTACACCCAGGTCGGGCGAGCCGTCTTTTTGATGGGCTCGCCTTACACGCTGTTCTCAGCCGAGATGCCTTTCGTTCTTGCCCTCACGGGAACCCTGGCGCTCGTCGTGACTTCGGAGCTGGCGTACCGCGGCTTTGCGCTTTCCTTGCTCCGGCGTTTTGTTCGTCGTGTCGGCTGGTTGCTGGCGGCCGGCTTCGTGATCGGCGTTTTGAACGGCTCTACGATGACCTCTACCTGGATGCACCCGCACAGCGGCGAGTTGCTGCGCACGGGTCTCTACGGGCTTTTGCTTGCGGCTGTGTTGCTTCGTCACGACCTGCTGGCCGTGATCGTAGCGGTGTTTGTGCAAAGCCTGGCTTTCAGTGGCGCGGCGCTTTTGTCGGCCGGGCTTGCGACGAGCGGCTGGGAGGTCGCGGCCCTGCTTGCGGGGCTGGCGTTGCTCGGCGCATTTGCAGTACGGCGGGACGTGCCGGAGGAGGACCTGGTCAAGCTCGAGCCGTCGTACGTCCACCGGCTGGCGGAACGGGAGCGGATTCGCAGGGAGCTGGAAATTGCCCGGCACGTTCAGCAAACTTTTTTGCCCAAAGAAACCCCTCAGGTGCGCGGTCTGGACGTTGCCAGCCGGTGTGTGCCCGCTGCCGAGGTGGGCGGCGACTACTACGACCTGATCAAGCTGGGACCCTCGCGGCTCGGTGTCGTAATCGGCGACGTTTCCGGAAAGGGCATCGGAGCTGCGTTTTACATGACCCTGACAAAGGGATTCCTGCGCGCCTTTGCCAGGCAGTTCGACTCGCCGAAGGACGTGCTCGTGCGAGTGAACGAGTTGTTTTACGAGAACGCGGAGCGGACGCGTTTCATCAGCATGATTTACGGGATTTTCGACGTGGAAAAGGGTGAGTTCGCGTTCGCGCGGGCGGGGCACAACCCGTTGCTTTTGCGCCACACCAGTTCAGCCGAGGCAGAGCCCATGCCGGTTGCTCCCAAAGGGCTTGCCCTGGGTCTCACGGGGACGGAACTCTTCGAGAGGGTCACGGAAGAGAGCCGGATGCGGATTTTTCCGGGCGACGTGTTCGTGCTTTACACGGACGGTTTTACGGAGGCGATGGACAGCGCTGAGAACGAGTTTGGCGAAGCGCGACTCAGCGAACTGCTGAGAGGCGCGTCCCAGGACCTGTCGGCTGAGCAGATTCTCGATCTGATTTACGGTGAGGTCCAGCGCTTTTCGGGCCCCGGCCCGCAACACGACGACATGACGCTGATCGTGGTCAAAGTGCTGGGTACCGGCGACGGGGCAGAACCCGGCCGTGAACCTGCGGGAGAGGGAAACTGAGTTGCCGGGGCTTGCCTTTTGGAACCGAACGAGTACACGCGGCGGCGGCCAGGATCGTGAGCGCGGACGGCCCCGACCGAACGTAGAGTGCAGGTAAGGGTTTGCGAAACGGACGTGTGGAAAGCGAAGACGGTTTCGAGCGCAGCGTAGCGCGACGAGGTGGCCGCTTGTTCGCCGGGCTCTCGGTGGCGGCGCTTTTCCTCTCGGCCCTGACAAGCGTCGGGAGCGGGCCCGGTTCCTCAGCGCTGTTTTTCGTGCGGGAGACGCTGGCGCTGGTCGGCTGCGTCTTTGGCTTCCTCTGGGTGACGAGGAACCAGAGCTTCGCTGCGGCGAGCGTGACGGAACGCTTGCGGTGGCTTCTCGTTGGGCAGTTCGGTCTGTTGTTTGGGGCGTTGCTGCCTCAGGGGTTGCTCGAAGGGGTCGGAATTCCGGACCCAACCGTGTTCTTCGTCGCGCACCTGCTTTTTCTCGTTGTGGCCA
>JAADFT010000316.1 GCA_013152765.1 Calditrichota bacterium
ACTGGCCGGCGGAACACTTTTTCGGCGAAACATGCGCTTCTCAGCTCAGTTACGGTGGGCACGTTCACATCGACCTCTACGGTAACTACATCGGCGGGCTCTGCGCTGGGATCTCGCTCGGCCAGCCCGCCAACCTGACCGACCTTTTCGGCGCTGGCGTGGATCTGGAAAGCCACCCCGTACTGGAGCGACTCGTCAACGGTGGGATTCGCGGGCTTTACGAGTGGGCCGTGAACGAACACGGCTACGAACCACGCCCGGAAGGGTACATCGCCAAATGCCACCTCTGCGTGGACATCCGCAAACATCTCTGGGACACAGGCTTCCGGCCACCAGAACTGTCGCCTCCTGAATTCTACGAGCACCTCACCGAAGCACCTCCCGCAGCACAACAGAAGACGTTGTAGCTTCCGACGGAAATACGAAAAAACCAATTGCAATTTTGCCAGAATGGTGTTACTTTTCCAGAGAACGTAACACCAACGGAGGGAACGAGGAAACATGGCCGAACTGGTTCGCTTCAGTGTCTCGATGGACCAGGACCTTCTGGCGCGTTTCGACGAACTGATTCGAAAGCGGGGTTACACAAACCGCTCCGAGGCAGTGAGGGACCTGGTGCGTGACGCGCTGGTGCGACAGGCGTGGGAGGAAGAAGACCGCGAAGTCGCAGGCACAATCACCCTGGTGTACGACCACCACAAGCACGAGTTAGCTGACAGGCTGACCGACGTGCAGCACAAATTCCTCGAACAAATCGTTGCCAGTCTGCACGTGCACCTGGACGAGGACAACTGTCTCGAAGTGCTCGCGGTCCGCGGTCGTGGCAAAGAAATCCAGCAAATCGCCGACATCTTGCTGAGTCACAAAGGCGTGAAACACGGACGCCTTGTGACCACGTGTACAGGCAAGCACCTGCCGTAGGTGCCTTTTCGCGGAAGCGCCAGATTAGTTCTGCTACGTCAAAATGTGGTTGGCCTTTCGGAGTCGTGGTCTCTCCACGGCGAGATGTTGCTTAGTCTCGCCTGAAACAAGCCTGCTTTAGCAGGCGGCTTCCTTTGGTAACCCGGAGATTTGATCCCCCGGCGAAGAAGCCACGCGCTGTTTTCGCCTTTGTCTCCCGAATCTGACGTAGTAGACTCAGTTGTTCAAATCTGCGAGCGTCCTGCTCCCGTGAAGTGGTCTCCTTCTACCCTGGACTCCTCACGTGTCAGTCGGAAGGGTCGGCGCACGTTTGTTGTTCCTGGGTGTTGATGACTCCCCACCATGGAAGCGCATGGTGGCACGAGAGCGAGCCAGTTCAGCGGCAACAACTGCGAACGGAGGGGGTGGACGAAACAGATTGGCCTCTTGGGTCGCAGCTTGGTTCAGACACACTTCGGAGGAGAGGAAATGAAACGCACACCCCTGGTCGCTACAACCTTCCTTCTGGTAATCTTGCTGTCCCTTTCTGCTGTAGCTGAAACCAATTCCACGCCAGCGGATTCGGTGAAGTACCACTTCAACCCAATCGTCGTCACGGCAACCAAGGCTCGCGGCGCCCTGCGCGACGTAGACGCTACGGTCTCGGTGATTCCTGCATCCACTCCACGTCTGTTCGGCGCGACAACTGTACCCGACGCGCTGAACTACGCAACGCCCGGCATCTACGTCACTCAGCGAGGCGTGATGGGCTTCGGCGTGGCAGTCGGTGCAGCGGGGGGCATCACCTTGCGGGGCGTCGGAGGCACCCCCAACACGGAGATTCTGATGCTCATCAACGGGCGCCCAGACTTCATGGGCATGATGGGGCATCCTTTGCCTGATGCGTACGACCTCGAAAGCGTCGACCGGATCGAAGTCGTACGTGGCCCGGCTTCCGTCCTCTACGGTAGCAACGCCATGGGCGGCGTAATCAACATCATCCAGCACAGAGTCCGGCATCCCGGCTTCGAGTCCAGCGCGCGTGTTCGCCGCGGCACCTACAACACGCGAGTGATTTCGGCCATGCACGGCGGCAACACGGGCAAATTCGACTACATCGTGACCGGGTCTTCGAAACACACCGATGGTCACCGGCCGTCGTCACAGTTTGACGGATCCAACGGTTCTGCACACGTCGCCTACCGGCCGCACGCCAACCTGGAAGTCTCTGTTAACGCAAACATCGCCAAGTACAAAGCCTACGACCCCGGTCCCGTCACCAAACCGTACACCGATCACTGGGTCGACATTCTGAGGCAAGGACTCGATCTGGGTCTGAAGGGCAAAACCAGACTCGGGGAAGTGAACACCAAAGTGTACGGTAATTTTGGGCGCCACGACATTTACGACGGCTGGCACAGCGAGGACCGGACACTTGGTCTGACTACCTACCTGAACACCAAGCCAGTTACCGGCAACCTGACGACCGTCGGGTTCGACCTGATGCGTTACGGCGGCAAAGCTGAGAACCGTCAGCGTCATCATGATTTCGGCGAGTACTACATTACCGAGTGGGCTCCCTACGTGCACATCCGTCAGATTCTGAGCTCGAAGGCCATCGCTTCGGCTGGGTTGCGTGTGGAACATCACGAGCTGTTCGGTTACGAGGCCGTACCTAAGTTTGGCCTGGTTTTGGAACCAGCCTCGGCGGTAACCATCCGCTTCAGCTCGGGCAAAGGATTTCGTAACCCAACTATCCGCGAACTGTACCTCTTCCCTGCTCCCACGCCGACTCTGAAGCCCGAGCGGTTGTGGAACAACGAGATTGGCCTTCAGCTGAGGCCGTCAGCGCACGTCTTCGCCGACCTCACAGTGTTCCGCGCCAAGGGATCAAACCTGATTCGCGTGGAAGGCCGCTACCCGCATCTGAAACTGAGCAACTCTGGCGAATTTGTGCACAAGGGGTTTGAGTGGGACCTGCGCTGGCAACCGAATAGCGTGTTTCGCGCTCGCTTCTTCGGATCGCTGCTGGATCCCGACCAGCAAACTCGCTACGCGCCCAAGCGTCGGTACGGGCTCACCCTGATCCAGCGCGTTGGCAAGGCAGAGTTCAGCGCACGGCTCAACCGGGTCGAGGAACTTTACGGCGAAGATTTCTACAGAGAGCGGTTGCCGGACTACACCTTGCTTGATCTGGCAGCCTCTGTGCAGATTTCGCCTGTTCTCGGTCTCGTGCTGAGGGTTGAAAACGCACTGGACACATCCTACCAGGCCATGCTGGGCTACCCGATGCCCGGCCGGATGTTTTCCGTCGAGCTCAAGGTAGGCAAGTGAGCGAGAACCCAAAATCCCGGGAAACACCGGACAGAGCAGATTCCCCGCCAGGGCTGGCGGCACACCCGCTTGCCCTGGCGGCCCTCGTGGTCGCGCTTGGCGTGCTTGTGCCGATGGTGTTTCACGCGGTCGGGCTCGGGCCAATCTTCCTCCCGATGTTTCTTCCGATCGCCGTCGGGGCGTTTTTCCTCTCGCCAGGTGTCGCAGCGGCCGTCGGCTTGGTTACGCCGCTGATCTCCTCACTCACTACCGGGATGCCTCCGTGGATGCCGCCAGTGGCACCTGTTCTCACCGTAGAGCTGATGATCTTCGGTGCGCTGATCTCGTGGCTCAATCGCCGAGGTCTGCAACCGCTCGTTGTCCTGACCCTGGCGCTGGTTGCCGATCGGCTGCTTCTTCTGGCAGTGGTTCTGGTCGTTGCACCTCTGTTCGGATGGCCAGAGCGAGCGTTCAGCATCGGAGCAGTGCTTTCGGGTTTCCCAGGCGTGCTCCTCATTCTGGCCGTCGTACCCCCACTGCTGCGGCGACTTGCACCCGATGCTTGAGAGAACAAAAATGGACACCGCCCAAACTCGACTGGCATTCTTCGATCAAATTGCGGACAGATGGCTCTGCAAACATCGGGATCACCCCCGACTGGGGGAAGTAGTACGCTACGTTGGCGCCCACCCGGGGCAGATTGTACTCGACCTTGCAGCCGGCCCCGGGCTGCTTTCCCGGCTTCTGGCGGAGAGGATTGGAACCCAAGGCCGGGTGGTTTCGCTGGATTTC
>JAADFT010000317.1 GCA_013152765.1 Calditrichota bacterium
GCTTTCGTCGGGGCTCAGCGAAAACATTCTGAGGCCATTCACAGGATTCGCCTTTCGACCGCAAACTCGCATTTCGCTTCGCTCTTCGTTCCGGCGAATCCGGCCCACCCGATTCCAGCCGCCATGGGAAAATCGTCACATCTGAACTTGCTCAATGCTTTCAAGACAACCGGATGCTCTTCGCCACCTCGTAGGCGCGCAGGATTTTCTCGAGCGAAATCTCTTCGGCCACCGAGTGCGAAGTGCACATGATCCACCCGCCGTTGCGACCAAGTGTCTCGATTTTCGTCCGCACCAGGCGCTCAACCTCGTCGAGGCTCATCGACGGCAGATCCCTCACGTCCAGGCCGCCGTACAGACACAACCGGTCGCCGTACTTTTGCCGCACTTTCAGCTGGTCCATCCCGGCCGACTCCTGCACCGGGTGCAAGATGCGCACACCCAGTTCCACCACCGTGTCGAGCACCGGTTCGATGTACCCGTCGCTGTGCACCATCACCGGCACACCGCGTTCCACGCCAACCTGAACGATCTTGCGAAAGCCCGGCAAAATGAGCTCGTACCAGTCCTTCGGGTTGAACAGCATGCTGCCGTTCTGCCCCCAGTCGTCTGAGATCAACAGAATGTCAGCGCCGAGGTCAATTGCGTTGTGCGCCACCCGCGCCGACCATTCGCCCAAACGCTCGGAGAACTCCCGCACCTCTTTTTTGTGCAGGGCAAACTCCAGCAACGTCTGCTCTGTGTCGAGAAATCCCTGCAATCCTTCGTAGACCCCAACAACCCAGCCCAGGATCACACGGCCGCGCTGAAACTTGTGGCGCTCGATGGCCTCGATCAGACCGTAGTAGTAATCCTTGCCGGGACGGTGCACCTGGGTGTAAAGGCGGAAATCGTCCGGGTCTTCCCACGGTGTGTCCAGCACTTCCTCGATGCCGGACAGGTAGTTCCCCGGTGAACGCGGCATGTTCGTGAAGGCCATGAACAGATCCACATCGAGCATGTCCAGGAACGGGTCCATGCCGCCGTACTTCTCTTTGAGCATGGCCATCCAGTAGTCGTCAATGATCCACAGGTCCATGGGCACGCGGTCGGGCGTTTCGAAGTTGATGGCGCGAAACACGCGTTCTCGGTGGGTCATGCCTGCCTCCGTTCAGTGTGCAGATTGGACCATTGAGCAACAAGGGGTACGCTCGCGCGTACCCCTTGCCTGTAGCCTACCGTTTCCTCGACGACGACGCCTGACTGCTGCCTACTTGTCAGTCAGCGCGGCGACACCGGGTAGCGTGAGACCGGCGAGGAACTCCAGAGAGGCCCCACCACCGGTGGAAACGTGTGAAACCTTGTCGGCGAGCCCAGCCTTGCGGATTGCCGCGGCCGAGTCGCCACCACCCACGATGGTCACAGCACCCTTTGCGGTCGCGTCGGCAAGGGCCTGTGCGATGGCGAACGTTCCCTTAGCAAACGGCTCCTTCTCGAAAACACCCATCGGACCGTTCCACACGATCGTTTTCCCGGCCAGGATCTTCTCCCGGTAAAGCTCCACCGTCTTGGGACCGATGTCAACGCCGATCCACCCGTCCGGAACCTCCGGACCATCGGTGACCTTCGTCTCGGCGGACTCGTCAACCTCTTTGGCCACGACGTTGTCCACCGGGAGAAGCAGCTCCACGCCCTTCTTCTCGGCCTGCTCCAGGACCTCCTTGGCCACGGGGATCCGGTCCTCCTCAAGCAGGGAATTGCCGATGTTGATGCCTTTCGCCTTGAAGAACGTGTAGCTCATGCCGCCACCGATCAGCAGAACGTCCACTTTCGGCAGCAGGTTGTTGATCACGTCGATTTTGCCGCTGATTTTCGCCCCGCCCATGATGGCAATGTACGGGTGGTCGGGATTGTGCACAGCCTTGCCCAGGTACTCCAGCTCCTTCTGCATCAGGTACCCGGCTGCACAGATGTCGAAGTATTCCGTGACACCCACTGTGGAGGCGTGCGCGCGGTGCGCCGTGCCAAACGCGTCGTTCACGTACACGTCGCCAAGCTTGGCAAGCTGCTTGGCAAACTCCGGATCGTTGGCCTCCTCGCCGGGATGAAAGCGCAAGTTCTCGAGCAACAGGACCTCACCCGGCTTCAGTTCGGCCGCCATTTTCTCGACTTCCGGGCCCACGCAGTCCGGTGCCATCTTCACTTCCTGGCCCAGCAGCTCCGAGAGTCGTTTCGCTACCGGTTTCAGGCTGTACTTCTCGTTCCACTTGCCTTTGGGGCGCCCCAGGTGAGACATGAGAACAAGCGACGCACCGGACTCCAGAACCTTCTTGATGCTGGGCAACGCCGCCCGAATCCGCATGTCATCCGCAACTTGACCATCTTCCGTCAAAGGCACGTTGAAATCCACACGCATGAGCACACGTTTGCCTTTCAGGTCCAGGTCGTCAATCGTGAGCTTGTTCATCGGTTCTCCTCCGCTGTTTGGACAAGTGGAATTGCGTGTAGGGGAAAATACGGTGAGGTCGTCACAGTCGTTGTCGTTCAGTCACTCCAACGCCCATCCCACCGCCCGGGTTCGGAAAATATGCAGGAAATTTCGCGCGGGGAAAACGTCGTCCTCGACTTTTCCCTGCAGCGGGTAAGTACACGCAGAACAGGATCTTGAGCAGCCCATCAAGGGGATTACTTGACAGACAGCCCCACCTCCCCAGACGTGTTTGGTCTGGCCCCGCCGCCTACCGCTTGTGACTTCTTGTGGGTGGTCGCCCGCCTCCGGAGGCTGCGTCCCTGCCTGCCAAACGCGTTCGCAGTTCGAACCGCAGCACGCGTTCTTCCTCCCCGCCACGAGGGAACGGAACTACCCCACGCCTGGCATTCACCAAGACTCTCCACAAGAGGGATCAGCGCCCCCGGCCGGGACCGGAGGCGCCGTCGCCAGCTCAGTGCGTCGCTGCGATCTCGATCTTCTCCAGATCCTGGGCGTCCACGACGGCGATCGCCGCCATGTTCACGATCTCGTTCACATCCGCACCACGCTGCAACACGTGCACGGATTTGCGCATGCCCATCAGGATTGGGCCGATTGCCTCGGCACCGCCAAGCCGCATGAGCAGCTTGTACGAAATGTTGCCGGACTGCAGATCCGGGAAGATCAACACGTTCGCCCCGCCCTTCACGCGGCAAAACGGGTAAGTCTCGTCCACGATTTCCGGCACTACCGCCGTGTCCGCTTGCATCTCGCCGTCGATTACCAGGGTCGGATCCTTCTTGCGAGCGATTTCCACAGCCTGCGCGACCTTCTCGCTCAGCGGATGCCGCGTGCTGCCGAAGTTCGAAAACGACAGCATGGCCACTTTCGGTTCCACGTCGAACCGGCGCGCCGTGCTGGCCGAGAGCAACGCAATTTCGGCCAGTTCCTCCGCCGTGGGCTCGATGTTCACGGTGGTGTCGGCCAGGAACATGATTCGATCTTTCCAAAGCAGCACGTACAAACCTGCCACGCGGTGTACCCCCTCGCGCATGCGAATGATCTGCAGCGCCGGTCGAATCGTGTCCGGGTAGTGCATGGTCAAACCAGCCACCACGGCGTCGGCATCGCCCATGTGCAGCATCATCGGCGCAAAATACCTGGGCAGGGTCAGCAGCTCGCGCGCCTCGGACATGGTCATGCCCTTTCGCTGGCGCAGGCGGAACAACTCGCTGGCGTACTCTTCGAACCGCGGGTGCTTTTCCGGATCCACCAGGCGAGCGGTTTTCAGGTCCAGGTTCAACGCATTGATGCGGTCCTCGATGTGTCTGGTGTCGCCGAGCAAAATCGGTTGCGCAATTCCTTCGTCCTCGAGGATCTGGCTCGCGCGCAGAATCCGGTCGTGCTCGCCCTCCGGGAACACAACGCGCTTCGGCGAGCGCTTGGCCTTGTTGATCATGAAGCGCGTCACCTCGCGCAGCCGCCCCAAGCGCGCCTCGAGCTGCTCTTTGTACTTCTCGATGTCGATTTTCAGCCGCGCCACACCGCTGTCCAT
>JAADFT010000318.1 GCA_013152765.1 Calditrichota bacterium
CTCACCGTGAATCTGGCGCTCAGCTACAGCAGCCGCCTCGAGATTTCGGACGCAGCTCAGGCAATTGCCCGCGACGTACAGCGCGGCGTTCTTCGGCCTGAGGACGTGACCCCGGAAGTGTTCCAGCGCTACCTGAACACGGCTGGCCTCCCTGACCCGGACCTGCTCATCCGAACGAGCGGGGAGAAGCGGATCAGCAACTTCCTGCTCTGGCAACTCGCTTACACCGAACTGTACTTCACGGAGGTTCTCTGGCCCGACTTCCGCAAACGCCAGTACTACGAGGCGATTGAGGAGTACCAGCGCCGGGAACGGCGTTTCGGAATGGTGAGCGAGCAACTCGTGGGGCGCGGCAAAACCGTTCACGAGGTTTCCGCCGCTGCGCAGGAGTTCTGGGTCCCCGCGAAAGGGAACTGACCAGTCTGAGCCTCACCTTTCGGGCGAAAGTTTTTTTGGGGGAACCAACGCTACACCGCGGGTAGTCGGTCTTCTATTTTGAAGTCGTGTCCCGCGGCGGATTGGCCCCAATTCTGAATCTGCGAACCCGAGGACGACTTCCCACTTCTTGTTTGATTCACCGTAGCAGCTGGATTTCGTTACGTCGAGAAATCGGTAGTTTCCCGCCGCCTTTGGCCCGCTTCATTCGGCGCTGCCCTGCAGCGCTCTCAAACGTCGTCGTTTCTCCCTGATCCGTTGCCAGTTTTGCGTGTTTTTCTTGATTTAGCAACTTTCGCCGAACCGACCGCAGCTTTCCGGGGTTTACTCTGTGAAGCTCCGGTTTTCTGCGCCGGGCCGCTGACGACGGTAAATCCTTGGTTGCTGACGAGAAGAGCGGCAAGGGCAAAAACCGGTCTGCAGTTCGCACGCGCGTGGGGTGAGTGAATTCTTGAGACGCGTTAACCACAGAAACCTGCTTTCGATTTGCACGACCTGGACAGTAGAGGCACATGCGATCCAGACGATGGGCCATTATCCTGGGACTGTTGTTAGCGAGCCTGGCGGTGGTGTTTTCGTACCAGCGCTTAGGCCAGCGGGTAAACCAGCGACTTCAGGCGCTGGTGCAGAGCCGGCTGGAGCCGTTGCTCGCTACGGGCTGGTCCATCGATTCGGTGAAAGTCCAGTGGGGTGCGGTACACCTCCTGGGTTTGCGTTTCCGGGAACCCCGTTCGCCGTACGAACTGAGCGTCGGTGACGTCCGAATCGGCTACAGTTTTTTTCAACTCCTCAGGCACCGTTTTCAGCCCAGGAGCCTGCCTCAACAGATCCTGCTGACCAGACCCGAACTCACCCTCCATTTCGGGAAACGCCGTGCGACTCCCGCGGCGCTCGATTCGGCTCAGTTGTCCCGGGCCGCTGCGGGTGTGGATTTCGTGCGCGCTTTGGTTATTTCCAACGGCAAAATCGTTTACGCGGACACGAGCGAGAACCGTTTCGAGGTGGTGCGGCAGGTTTCCGGCTACGTCTACGCGCTACCGGGAGGGCGTGCGCTGGCCCGCCTCGCCGGGGAGCTACGGGGTAGCGACCGAATTGGCGTTGAGGTTGTGGCGAAAGCCAATTTCAACCGGCGTCAACTCGACACTCTCAGAATTCGCATCCTCGACGTCAAGCTCGGCGGCGTGTTTCCCTTTCTTCTTCCCTCGTACCTGGCGGTTGACCGCGGTCGACTTGCCGGGCAGTTCGAATTGGTGGAAGATCCGAGCTCTCCGTACGGATTCGACCTGAACGGCGACCTGAGTTTGACAGAGGCCAGCGTGCGGCTCAAGGGGGCAAGGATCCGTGCGGATTCGCTGGATTTCGTGGCCCGGGTGCGGCACTGGAACGTTGAGATCGAACGCAGCTACGCACGCCTCAACGGCAGCCCTGTTGTGCTCAGCGGTGCTGTGTACGACCTGTTGAACCCCCGTTTCGAGATTCGACTGCACTCGGAGGCGTTTGATGTTGGGCGCTTCCAGAGAGAGGTGGGGTTCGACTTTCCGCTTCAGCCCCGGGGAACAGTGGGCGTCGATTTTCAGATTCGCGACGACTACCGCAATCCGACAATCGCCGGTGAGGTACGGGCCGACACGCTGCGCATCGACGGGAAGACGCTGGCTCAGGTGAGCGCAGAGCTGGTGCTGCAAGATTCTGTGTTTGCGCTTCGTAAGCTACAGGCACGCGGAGCCGGGCTGGCGCTGAACGGCAGCGTGTGGTTCGATTTCGCGCGGTCTGCGCGTCCTGTGGCTGTCCACCTCGCCGTGCAGGGCTCGCTGCCCGAGTTCCTCGGCCTGGGAAACAGACGCCAGCGCGCGGACAGCCTCGGTCTTGAACTGCGTGGACATCTTACGGGTGGGGCCGTAAGCGGACTCGTGCGAGTAAAGCTGGCCGAGAAAGAGGATTCGACGGCGTACCGTCTGCTGGGACGTCTGAAAGTGTCCACACGTGACCTGTCGTGGAGTCTGCGAGCTGCGGAAGGCGAATTCAACGGCAGGGGACTGATCCGGTTCGGCGACTCTTCCGGGGCGCTTCTGGACTACCTGGAGGTGCGGGCTCAGCAGGTCGAAGAACTCGCGGAAGGGCTGGGGCTCCTTCGGCTTAAGCTGGCAAGTTTGCCCACCTGGGGGTTGAATGTGCAGCTTGCAGGGCGACCGGAGCGTCTTGAATCGGAGCTGCGGGTGCAACACGGTCTCGGTCTCGACCGTCGCACGGTTCTGTTGGGGATCGGGTCGCTGGACCAGGCGTCGCAGGCCGGATTGCGCGGCAGCTACCAGCTGGTGTACACACCGGCGCCGGGGCGGCAGGTGTTTGGGGATCTGCATTTCGGTCTGGACGACTCGGCGGGGGTGAAGCGCCTTTCCGGGAGGTTGACGCTTGGCGACGGTCTTAGAGCCAGGTTCTCCCGTGGTGCTGGTAGCACGAGCTTTCGCCTCAGCCTGTCCGGAGCGCCGCTTGAACAGCTGGTGGGTACGGATCCGGCCGTGTTGAGAGGGGCGCTCGACGGCGATTTGCACGTGACTGCCGGTGACTCCGACTTCACGGCAGAAGCCAAACTGTTCGGCGCAAACATTTTTGCACACAACGTTGGACCGTTCGATTTTGGGCTGTCTGCTCGCGGCAACAGGAGTCAGCTCGGGGTTGACTCGCTGTGGTTGAGTCATTCCGGCAAGACCTGGGTGCAGGGACGCGGAGTTGTGGACCTTCAGGCGCACACGGTGGAGGCTTTCGCTCGCAGCGACTCGGTGCAGTTGCTCAAACTGCTCACCGCCCTTGGGGTCCGAGATTCGCTCGTAGACGCGACGTGTTCTCTGTGGGCCCGGGTCGAGGGGCCGGTGCAACATCCCACACTGGTCGGTGAGCTTCTGGCGGCCAACGGCCGTTTCTGGCGCGAGCCTTTTGATTTGCTGCGGGTGGCTTTTGGTCCCGACGAGAATCAGCCGGAGGTAGACAGCTCCTGGGTCCTGCACGTTGGGCATCTGATGCTCACCCGTACGGGTGTGTACGAGATTGAGGGGAAGGGGCGTTTGCCGCTGAGCAGAACAGGACCTCTGGCTCTGGATCTGCACGGCACCGTGGACGTGTTGCATCTGGTGGCCGATCTGCAGGGTTTTCTCCGGAATCCGGTGAGTCGGGGCAAACTCAAGCTGAAAGTGGGCGGTACGTGGAATCAACCGCGGGTCCTGGCCGCGGAAGTAAGCCTGGAAGACGGCGCGACGGAGTTTTCCAGCATTCTTCCCCCTGTGGAAAGTGTGCGCGGACTCGCCAGGCTCGAGCCGGGGAATTTCCTTCACCTTGTGAATCTGTCCGGGAGAATGGGCGGGGAGCCTTTTCGGATCTCGACCGTCGCTTCTGTGGACAGTGTTTGCGGTTGTCACCTGGAGCCGTTTCGGCTGCCGGGCATTGGACTGACGCTCGGCATTTTCGAGCTGGAAAGTGGCCCCAGGGGAGTGCCGCTGAATCTCTACGGTCTGCAGGAGAAGGGTAATTTCGGCAAGTACGAGTTCCTCGGTTTGAATCCAGGCGAGAAGTTCTTGCGGGGCCCTGGGAAAGACCCGTCATCCGTGGGCTGTGGAAGCTGCGAGATGTGGAATTCCAGTACCCGTTTGTCGAGGGCGTGTCTGGCAAACGGAGCTGGTTTCTGGACATGCTGCGCCGGGCCGAGTGGAATCTGCGTCTCCTCCCGGTGAAGGACGTGCGTTACGTTCGCTACATTCCAAGCGCGCTGGACAACGTTTACGTAAACCTGCTCATCGACGAGCGTGGGGAGGGAATTCTGTTGACCGGCTGCCCGGCGGAGGGTACGTTTCGGCTTGTCGGCAGGGTCGAGTCGACGCGCGGAATGGTGGAGTACCTGGACATGAATTTCCAGGTCGAGAACGCCGGAGCTGAGTTCGACCGGCACTCGCTGTACCCCGTCGTCTGGGGACGCGCGCGCACCACGGTCACGGACACCACAGGAATCCCGGCCAACGTGTACCTGACGCTGCAGACCGAAGACCTGACGGAAGAACGCAGCCTCGGCGACGACGTGCGCAACCGGCAGCGGATCGGGCGCTGGAATCAAATCCGCTTCAAGCTGAGCAGCGACAACCCCAATTTCGGCACAACCGAGGGCCAAATTCTCGGAGCGCTCGGCTACTCGAGTCGGAATCTCCGGCAAAAGGCGGCAGAGGTTGTGGGCATCAGCGCCGACAACATGTTGTTCAGGCCGCTGTACCGGCCTGTGGAGCGGAGTCTGGCCAAGGTGTTTGGCCTGGACATGGTGCGGTTCAGTTCGCGCTTTGCGCGCAACTTCATCGAGTGGAATCTCTCCAACCAGCCCGTCTCGTCGTGGTACCTGCTTCGCAGCACGCGCTGGCAGGTTGGCAAGTACCTGTCCAACAATCTCTTTCTGAACTACACGGGTGAAATCGAAGCAGCGCTGCCGTACCAGTACCACAGGCAGGGGCTGGGCCTTCGCCACACGTTGGGGCTCGAGTACCGCATCAGCCCGGATCTGGTGCTCGAGATGATCTACGACTACGACAGTTTGCTTCTGCACCAGAAGTCCGACCGGCGGATTCTCCTGCGTCACTACTTCCCATTTTGACCTTTGCGGCAGGACCTGCCAGGAAACACAGAACCAAGACGACCGTATGAACGTTCATGAGGATGTGAGCGGCCCCTCAGAAGGGCAGAAAAATGCGCGGAAATTCCGGTAATTTTTCACTTTGCAATTGGTGGTGGAATTTTTATATTGCCCGCTCGAAAGGCGAAAAAGGAGTAGGAGTTTGATGAGTTCTCCAGGACGTTTTCTGATTCTGAGCATCTTGGCAGCCCTTTTTCTGACGTTGACTGGCCCGACCGCTTCCGCTCAGCGAAGGACTGTCAAGATTCTCGGCGTCAGCGTCGAGGGAAACAGAACGGTCGATGCGAACCTGATTAAGTCCAGCTCAGGGCTGGTGCCCGGGAAAGAAGTGACCGGCGAAGACATCCAGCGCGCAATTCGCCAGCTCTGGGGGATGGACGTGTTCTCCGACATCCGCATCCTTTTGGACCGCGAGATGGCCCAGGGCGTTTACCTGACCATCCGCGTGAAAGAGTACCCCCGCCTTGCTTCCTACAAAATCACCGGCAACAAAAAGATCAAGACGAAGGAACTCGAAAAAGAGCTGGACCTGTACCGGGGACAGATCATCTCGCCACGCCGCTTGAAACAGGCCCAGGTGAAGCTGGAAGACCTGTACCACAAGAAGGGATTCCTGCTCGCCAAGGTCGACATGGAGTCCAAACCTGCCACCGAGACGACCGTGAACGTGACGGTCAAGATTCACGAAGGTAAAAAGGTCCAGATCAAGAAAATCGAGTTCTACGGGAACAAGGCTTTCAGCGATTCCAAGCTGCGCAAGCAGATGAAGAAGACCAAAGAGGATCGCTGGTGGCGAGGCGGCGACTTCGATCCCGAGAAGTACGAAGAGGACAAGCAAAAGGTCATCGAGTTCTACCGGAATCAGGGATTTCGTGACGCCGAGATCGTTTCAGACACCCTCTGGTACGGGCCCGAAAAGAAAAACCTGTACATCGGAATCACGGTGTACGAAGGGCCGCGGTACCGATTTGGCAAGATCACGTGGGAAGGCAACAAACTGTTTCCCACGGAAGTGCTGAATGCCAATCTTGGCTTCAAGGAAGGTGACGTCTACAGCGCCAAGAAACTGCACGACGCCGTCTTCGACAAGATCGGCGGGCTGTACTACGACTCGGGCTACATTTTCGCCACGGTCACACCGCGAGAGGTGCCGGTTGGCCCGGATGTGATCGACATTCACTTCATCGTGAACGAGGGGCAGCCGGTACACGTGCGGAAAATCAACATCGCTGGCAACACGCGCACGAAGGAGAAGGTCATCCGCCGCGAGCTGCGCATTCACCCCGGCGACGTGTTCAGCCGTGACCTGCTGATGCGCAGCCAGCGCGAAGTGTTCATGCTGAACTACTTCTCCAATGTTGTGCCCGAGGTTAAGCCCGTGGACGACAAGAACGTGGACCTTGTGATCAAGGTCGACGAGAAATCCACGGACACCGCCAACATGTCGGCTGGCTGGAGCGAGCGCGACAAG
>JAADFT010000319.1 GCA_013152765.1 Calditrichota bacterium
GCAAACCGGACTGCGTCCAGTGGTTCGGGGTAACCGCGTATCCTGGCAGAAGGCCGCCGGCGCCAATGCGAGTTACAGCAATTTCCGGCGCTACCTGGCGATCGTCTTCACCTACGCTGGCTCGGCTTCGCTGGAGCGCGAGCTCGTTGGCGTTCCAAACCCGACGCAGGTTCAGCCCGGCGACGTGTTCATCCAGGGCGGACATCCCGGGCACGGAGTGATCGTGGTCGACGTGGCCGAAAACGCTAGCGGCGAGCGCGTTTTCCTGCTGGCGCAGAGCTACATGCCCGCACAGGAAATCCACATCCTGCACGGTCCGGAGGACATCGACCCCTGGTACCACGCCCGCAAATCTGGCACGCTCAACACACCCGAGTGGACCTTTTGCTACTCTGACCTGAAGCGGTTTCCACCGACACGCTGCGAACAGTGACTGCCAGTCCGCCTGTCGTGCTCTGGGCCAGTTGAGGCCCAAATGCGCTGCGTTGAAGTCGTTTTGAACAAAACGAGAGCTCAACCCCCGGTCCGTGAGCCCAAATCTTGAACTGCTCCGAATGCCCATCTGCTGAAACGGGTTCAACTCGGGAAAAGTCCTTGACACCGCAGCGTGGCGAAACCGACCGGCGCCCGTCACCGGTCTTCACGAAATTCCGGCGAGCGCCAATTGATTTGCCCGCCGTGGAGGGTACCGAGATGCCGAAGAAAATCCCCCTTTTCGTCTTCGCCCTGACCCTCTTCGCGACCGCAGTTGCCGGACGTGCCCGAGCCCAACCCGATTGGTCCTCGAATTCGGCAACTCCACAGAAGCCAGGGGACGCACAGGTCCGCCAGTCCGGTGTCCGAGCGCCGAAAGTCGAGACGCGCCGCCCGGCGGGCACGGAAATTCAATTCGAACTCGCCTCTGGGAAAACGGTAGACGGCTGGCTCCTGGCCGTCTGTGGTGATTCGGTGGTCTACCGGTCCACGAAAGGGGACTCTGCCACAGTGGCAGTCGCCGACCTGTGTCTGGTTCGCCTCGTGAAACACGGCTCGTTCAAACGGGTGGCTATTTCGACCCTCGTGGCCGGAACGGCCGGCGCCCTCCTGGGCTTCATGCAGGGAGACGACCCGCCTGGCTGGTTCAGCATGACAGCAGAGGAAAAGGCCCTACTCTTCGGCCTGGGTCTGGCCGTAAGCACGTTCGAAATTGCGGGCGTCGTCGAAATCGGCAGGGCCACCGATGTGGAAGTGCCCCTGGCCGCTCACTCGATCGACAAAAGATCGGAGATTCTTTCCGCCATCGCGGCTGGCACGTACCATTTCCCGCGGCCGCTCAACGGGTCTGTTTCCCTGAAGTTCCTGCAACTCTCTCAGCACCGCACGACACCGAGCGCCGAGTTGCGCCTGGAGTGTCCGGTTTTCACTCCCGTTCTGGGTCTCGGCGTCGTCCTGGGCAAGAGCCGCTGGACACCTCTCGATCGGCACGTGTTCGCGGGCCGCTTTGAGTTCGCCGTGGAGGAAAAGAAAGAGCGAGTCGACTACTGGGGACCTTACTTCTTCGTGACTGGTCAGCCAACCCGGCGACTCATCCCGTGGTTCAGCCTTGGCATGTGCTTCGGGAGCTGGCACCGCTGGTCCTACAGTCGGTACGAGATTTTGAGCGAAGAGGGTGGTTCTGAACAGGTCCGGAGCGACTTCAACGAGACCAGCGAGTCCCTCGTCATCGTGAACTACGAAGCCGGGGTTCGTTTCGCGCTGCGCTCGTGGCTGCAGGCCAATCTCGGTTTCGGCCTGTTCCTGGGCGACGTCACCGCTGATGGTGCACCCTACACCGTGACTCTTGGCTTTCAGACACGCCTGCCACTGTGAGCCTCAGCTACTGCAGCTTCCCCCACAACAACAGGAGGGCGACAACATGCCGAGCATTCAACGCAAGCTGTTCTGGCAAATCCCCCTGACCATCCTGCTGTGCGTGCTCGCCAGCCTCGGCGGTGTGTGGCTCGTCAGCCGCGCGCTTGGATTCGACATGAACCCGTCGCTCGTGGCCGTGTTGAGCGCCGTGCTGAGCGCAGTCGCCATCAGCAGGGAGTTGCGTAGCAAACCGCGGGTGAATTGATCCTCAACTCGCCACAGGGAACTGCGCACGTGTTGCTGGTTTCGTGCACGGCCGATTCGTGCAGTCGCCGCCCGCGGCAGATCAAGATGCCGCACAGGCGATCCAGCTAAAGCCGCACCATCTCTGGCAAACAGGGCCGATCCACCGGGGCAGCAGTCCTGGTGTCGCCTGTCGTCGACACGAAGGGCCAAATCATTCGGTGGCCGGTGCTGGCGCCCTGTCCGTTACCCTGAGCCAGAGGCGAGTTGCAGTCTTTGCGCCGGAGGCAAGATCTCGAACCTCGACGGTCAGAAGTACGTCACCAGGCGCCACTTTGTTGAGATCCAATGTACGCAGAAGATGCGCCGAGGAACCGAGATTGCTTTCCTGCGACGAAAGCGTCAACGCTGAAAACCGGTGCGCCCAGAACGCGAGTTTTCTCCACAAGCGCGATCCGGGGCGTGTCCGAGCTGCTTGTTCAAGCCGCAACGAAACGACAAAGCGAGACCAGCCGTACCCGTCGGTCAGCAGGTTGTACACCTCGAAGTAAATGGCTGCCGGCAGCTCTCGCAGTACCTGGTGCGAGGGAAGTGGTAGAAATCGCCATCCTGCAGAGTCCACACCTGTCGAGTCCACAAAGCCAAGGCGGATCTCGCTGATTTGCAAAGCGCTCCCACTGAAGTCGGGAATCTCCTTTGCCCACAACAACCGTCCCCGGGCGCCGTTCGCTGCTTCCACCTCAACGCAGGTAAAACGCCTGCCAGGCCGCAGCAAGAACTCGCACTGCCCAATTCGGGCGCCAGATGCCGGGCTTTTCCAGAGCAATTCCAGGGACCGTAAGGTGTCCACGTGGACTGCACGTTTGTTCCACAGGCTGTCGAGCACAAAGACACCGACGGTCAGCGGAAAAGCGAGAACGGTGTCGGGCGCAAGGACGCCCCAAGCGATTTCCAGTCGAGTCGTGCCAGGCGACTTTCCTGCGAAGGTTGCGGCGGAGGCGACAAGAGGCAGCCGTTGCTCGTCGCGAATGAACTCGTAACTCTCCGGTCGCTTTTCCAGCAAATCCAGGTAGGTCTGCACGGAGTTTGGGGCGAGTCGAAAGAATGGCTTGAAATCGAAGCGTTTGCGCTTGAAGTTCAGGAAGAAATCGTCGTAATTCCAGCTGTCCCAGACCTCGTCCTGAAGGTCGTTGATCCACTCTTTGGCCTGTCGCTCCTGCCTGATGTGCGCCGCTTCTGTTGTGTCCAGCCATGTCGGGTTGAGCCTGCCCGACGCCGCGAGGCCATGCGTTCTCTCTTCCCCCGGTACCAGCCCCATTGGAAACTGGGTCCTTGCCAGTGGCCTACCGTAACGCACGAACACAGCCTGGCGGTGATCCTGGAAGAGGAGCTGGCCAACCGCCAGCCGGGCCCAGTGTTCCAGTACCCGTTCGTTCTCTGGAGTCAGAAGCCACGGGTCCTTGATTTTCCAGAAAGGATGTTCGAGGGCATCTGGGCAGGATTCCCAAAAGTCGTCGGGCCTAAACCCGGTCGTTGACGGCAAAATGAACCTTGGGTCCTCGTACCTGCGCCTCAGCGACGGAGCCATCAACCGTCGTGCAGCCTGGAGATTGTGCCAGGCTCTGCGTTCATCCCCAAGTCGGTGGTAAATCACAAGCCAGAAAAGATGCGCCTCGACCGTACCCCCCACCGGCAAACCGCTGTTTCGAAACCAGGCTGCAAGGGTGTCCGCTGGCAGGCCCTCTGAGGCCATCAGGCCCAGTTTGAAAAGCCACGTTGTAGCAGAAGTTTGAAAGAGGCGTTTGCTGGAACACGCTCCTCTCCACCGCTTCAGGCACTCGGGTAGAGCTGCAACAGCAATTCGAATGGCGTCTGCGTACGGTGCCCGTTGAGCCTCGAGTACCGCATTTCGGGCCAGCCCTGCCACAG
>JAADFT010000320.1 GCA_013152765.1 Calditrichota bacterium
CTCCGGTTTCAGTTTGGTCAAATCTACGGACATGCTCACCTCCTGCTTATTTCACGTTCCCGCACTCCCCCGCGGCGGATCCCTTGTTCTCACTTCAATTTAGCGCTTGTAACGCAGGCAAACAAGCGGTTTCTCCGCAGAGGTTCCCTGATTTTTTCCTGACCGACTGGTCGTGGCGCAATTTAGCCCGCAGCTTGCCCGCCTTCTGCGGGCGAACAGAACTGGAACAAAACAGCCAGGGCGCGACGCCAGCCCGGACCACAACCGGACGACCAGGAGGTCGTCCCTCCGAGCTGGACCCGCACCTGGCGACGTTGGACTCTACGTTACGAGTCTCGCCAGCACCACTCGTTCAGCGGCTGTCTTTACCCCGACATCCGGGCCAAACCCAGTCGGCTTCGGCCGACTTCCACCTGGCGCAGCCGGGGAATTCCGTCCCTCGGCGTTTTCCTTTTTCCGTAGCCTCGGCTGGCTCCGGCTCGGAACATCCCCAAGCAAGTGGTGCCAGACTGCGGGAAAAGGTCAGGCCCATTTTGACCCGGTTAGCATCCGATTGTTCGACAACTTACGTGGAACAAGTAGCCAAGTTCCTGTGGAGTCCCTGGTTTCTCCAAGGAGGAAGAGCCGGCGAGCAGAATCCGCTACCGGTAGCCCTGCACCCGGTCGCCTTCGCGCAGGAAGCGCTCGTACTGCCTGCGGTACTCCGCTTTGTACGCCTCCACCGCACGCTGGTAGCTCATTTCACGGATTCTGCTCGGTTGCACCCAGTCGAAACGAACCTGGTGCACGCCAGGATCCAGCTTCACCGCGTCGAACCGAAACGGCACCGGTTTCCCGTCGGCTCTGACGGAACGGGTGTTGAGCCACCACGGCAAATGCACCCAGATGGCACGCGGAGGAGTGCGAAATTTCGTATTCAGGGTGAGAACTGCGCCCGTCGTGTCGCACTCGAGTGTGAAGGACACCGTGCCAAAATCGGTGGGGGCGTTCCGCACAGCCACCCTCTTGCCTGGCCCGACCCACTCTGGCGAAAGAGCGGACAGCAAGTGCAGATCGTCTCTCCACTCGCGCACGAGCAGGTTCCGAATCAGCGTGCGGTAGCGTGCTGCAAACCACCCGTGCGGCGTCAGGTTGTAGCCGAAGTCGCGGTTGTCCCACGGTTCGATGGTCCACTCGAAGCCGGCGTTTGTCGCGCTCGTGTGCAGCAAAATCGCGTACAGATCGTCGATCACCTGGCGCTGCTCGCCGCGAATCAGGCTGGTCTGGATCACGTTGAACGTGACGTAGTGATGCAGCGCACGCTGGTCCAGGTAGGTCATGATGCCTTCGCGAAACTTCTGACGTACGACGTCCTGCGTTCGGGAAACCCAGGGATCGTAGGGCTCCAGGGTGCGGCCGATGTACACACTGAGGAGATTGCCCCAGTCCTGGCCGCCGAGGCCGTCCAGGCCCGGCGGAATGTAGCCGCCGGAGACAGCCGTGATCTCAGCCAGCCGTTTCATCAAGGCCTGGCGAAATTGATCCCGAATCTGCCGGAAGCGTTCTGCGCTGGCTTGGTCACCTACAGCTTCGGCAAGCTGGATGGCCCCACGCAGGCCCGCCATGGCCCAGAAATTGTGTCCCGTAACGTGGCCTGTGATGCTCTCGTTGTCGCCGGGCCTCGTCCGCGGCATGATGTGGAACGTGTCCGCAGCGGTGGCACGCTCGAACCAGTCCACAGCTTTCTTGACAGCGGGGAAGACTTCGCGGGCGAACTTCGTGTCACCGGTGATTTTCACATGCTGGCCGAAAGCCCACAGCGTTTGGCCCCAGCCGTCGAATTGTCCGTGCTGGGAGACAAAATTGCCGTCGTCCTGCTGCCAGTTGAGGAAAAAGCGCAGACACTGCTCGGCCACCTTGTGGTAGCCGGTCACGTCGTAGCTGCGAACGATGAAGGAGGCGTCCCGAAGCCAGAAGGCGTCGTACTGGAACTCGTTCACCTTCTGGATGTAGTTGTCGCCAATTTTGTCGCGGGCGATCAGGTCGTAAATCAGGTTCGTCTTGAAAGCGTTCACGACCTTGGGTTCGTCCAGTTCGACCTGCATGCCCTCTGCCAGGATGCCCTCCCAGAACTCGATCAGCCGGTCTTTGTACTCGTCAAAGGAGGCGGCTTTGATTTTCTCAATCAGCGGGTCTCCTTTTGGTACCGGCCAGTACGGAATGCGAAACTCCACCACGTACGAGGCGCCCGGGGCCAGCACGTCGGCATATTTCACCATGCCCACGGGGCTCGTACGGTCGTAGTGAAGGTGGGATGCAGTTCGACCGAGTCGCAAACGGTTGTACGGGTCCAGGTAGAGTTCGGGCGTGCCGCTGTACGTGTAAAGCAGGCTGTCGCTGCGGAAGAGCCCGTCGTCGGCGAACTCGAACGTCCAGTCTTGCCGGAAGGGTGTGCCAGCCTGAAGGTAGGTACCCAGACGCCGAGACTTCGCCGGCCGCCGGAAGCGATTTCTCCCCTGTCGCGCTCGGACCGACCATTTGGGAGCGTCGTAGCGCGTAGCCGCCCAGAAAACCGCCAGCCGCGGTTGACTGGAATGGTTGGTTACTTTGACGCGCACAAAATTGATCAGGTTGGACTCTGGCCTGAAATCCAGAGGCACAGCGAACATCGTGAACTTGTAGCAAATGCTGTCCCTGCCAACGCGGTAGTGAATGATCGGCAGGTAACCCTTCTCCAGCGTCCGAATGCGCTGCTGCACAGGTTCTGGTGGATCGCCGGTGAAAAACATGAACTCCGCAAAGCCGGTGTAGAGGTAGCCCTCGGGAGTCACCTCTGTACCTTCCGAGGCGTCTTTGAAGCCGAGGACGTCCGTCGGTCGGCTGAAGTAGGTGAACGGCTGGCCAGGCCTGTCCAGCTCAGCCGGGTTGAGAACTTGCGCCCGAGCATCCGTCGCCAAGCTCAACCCGAGCACCGCAACCACAGCTGCAACAAACCGCCGTTTCACGTTTTGTCCTCCTCTCCGTTCTCTGCACCTACCGATTGCTTCTGCTCCATTCCTGTTTTTCAGAGAAGTGCGGGTAGATGCCGCCGATGTCACCAATGCCCATTCAGTCTACCGCCCGCTCGCCGAAACGGACTTGGCAGGCGAAGTAACAACCCACATTTCGAAGCGGCAAAACTAAGCCGTGTCAAGGTCTGTAGACAACGAACGGCCCCCACTGCTTTGGCCGCCACCAGCACGGGTGCATCAGCACGTACACTCCAGCGAACCCCTTACGGAGAGCCGCCGTCAGCGGCATCGGTCTCCACCTGTTGCCAGAATCCGCAGTGAAGACGTCGATCCCAAGCTGCTGCAGATGGCCTTCAAGCAGGGAAGCATCCAGTTCGACACCAAACGTCGACAGGTCCTGCCCCCTGGTCAGCTCGAAATTCGGCACCCCCAGCAACCGGTTCCGCTTGGCCCCGTGAGAGGCAATCGAGTGAATGTCGCCGAAAGCGTCTTCAAAGCGGGCAATTTCCATTTTGAGGAGCTTCCGGCAGCGCTCTAACACCGAGTTCGTCACCTGTCCGCGTCTTCTGATGTTGTGCGCTTCGCAGTAAAGCGCCAGCGTCTCGTAGTGAAGCCCCACCTCGTGTCCAGCCCGCTTGACGTACTCCACGGCGCTGCGCTCTTCCGTGACCCAGCGAAAGTAAAAGGTGCTGTGCGCGCCCAGCAAACGTTCGATGAAAGCCATCGCCCGGGCAGTTTGCGGATCGTAGTCGACGTCGTGACGCAAAATGACAAAGCGGCTTCCAGCCAGTTCTTCTCGCCTCTTCCACCAGTCGTAGACTGCAACCAGTGCGTACCCTCGTCTCTCGGCTTCGAACAAGGCGCGCTCGTACCGGAGCAGCCCCTCGGGCAGTCTGAGCCTCACCTCCTGCTGTCCGCCCTTGTGCAGAGCGAGTGAAATCGGCTCGTACGGAAACACCCGAACCGTGATTCCGGCGGAGTCGACCCTGGTTTCCACCTGTCC
>JAADFT010000321.1 GCA_013152765.1 Calditrichota bacterium
GAACGAGGGCAAGGGTAGACGGTAGGCAATAAGCAGTAGGCAGTAGGCAGTAGGCAGTACTTAGTGAGCAGTGAAAAGTTGGCGACCGGCAGTTGGCAACCGACGGGATGAAAAGGCACAGGAGGCGAGATGAGTCTGAAGGAATCCATTGCAGCTTACGACCGGTCCGACATGCTCAGCAAGCTGACAGGTTTCGCCGAACAGATTCGTGATGCCCTGCGCCGAGCCCAGGAGACCGAGCTGCCGCCGCCGAAAGCCGATGTTCGCCACGTTGTGGTCGCCGGAATGGGTGGGTCCGCCATCGGCGGCGACATCGTGCGCTGCTACACGTACAACCTTCTGCCTGTGCCCCTGCAGGTTGTCCGCTACTACGACCTTCCAGCCTACGTTGGGCCACACACGCTGGTGTTCGCGTCGAGTTACTCGGGAGAAACGGAAGAGACCCTCTCGGCCTACAACCAGGCCGTCGAGAAGGGCGCCCAGGTCGTGGCAGTGACGTCCGGAGGCACGCTGGGCCGCGACGCCGCTTCCAGAGGCTTTCCGGTGATTTCGGTTCCGCCTGGCTACCCTCCTCGCACTGCGCTGGGTTACCTCACGTTCCCCATGCTCGTCACCCTTCAGCGGCTGGACCTTTTGCCAGACATCTCCAACGACGTTGAGGAAGCCCTTGGTCTCGTGGAAGGGCTGATCGAACGCTACCGCCCGAACGCGACCGACAACGAAGCCATCCGCCTTGCCGAGCAATTGCTTGGCAAGTTGCCGCTGATTTACGCGTCCGTCGTGCCGATGGAAGCCGTGGCCATGCGCTGGAAAGGCCAGTTCTCGGAGAACAGCAAAATGCTGGCCTGGGCCAACACGTTCCCGGAGCTGAACCACAACGAAATCGTTGGCTGGGGTCAGAATCGCGATCTGCAAAGCCGCATCCAGGTGATCAATCTTCGCGACAAATTCGACCACAAGCGCGTGCAGCTCCGCATGAACATCACCTCTGAGATCCTCGCCAGTCAGGGACAGCGTGTTTTGGACGTCGAAAGTACGGGGACTTCCCTGCTCGCGCGCATGTTTTCGCTGATCGTGCTGGGCGATTTCGTGTCGTACTACCTGGCAATCCTCAACAAAGTCGACCCGACGCCGATCGAAAACATCGACCTCCTGAAGAGACGCATGAAGGAGTCTGCAGCGTAGTCCCGTCCCCACACGGCGGGGCATGTTTCTTGCACAGCCGTCCGTTCTACGAAATTCAGAGTACCTTTTACCCTTTCAAACTTGAGGAGAAGCGCCAAATGAGATCAATGCTGTTCACTTCTGAGTCAGTGACCGAGGGACACCCCGACAAAGTTGCCGACCAGATTTCCGACGCCGTGCTGGACGCTGTGATGGAGAAAGACCCGCACGGCCGGGTGGCCTGCGAGACCTTTGTCACCACAGGTCTGGCCCTGGTGGGAGGTGAAATCACAACCGACTGCTACGTGGACATCCCGCAAATCGTACGCAGCGTGATCAAAGACATCGGGTACACCGACGCGCGCTACGGCTTCGACTACCTCACGTGTGCCGTGCTGACCACGATTGACCAGCAGTCGCCCGACATCGCCCTCGGTGTGGACCGCGCCGGCGCAGGCGACCAGGGCATCATGTTCGGCTACGCCGTGGACGAGACGCCCGAACTGATGCCGATGCCCATCATGCTGTCGCACAAACTGGCCATGCGACTCGCCGAAGCACGCAAGAAAAACATCCTGCCCTGGCTGCGTCCGGACGGCAAAACGCAGGTCACGGTTCGCTACGAGGACAACGTACCGGTGGAGGTGACGGCCATCGTGGTTTCCGCGCAGCACGAGCCGGACGTGCCGTACGAGCAGATTCGCGAAGACATCATCCGCGAGGTCATCCATCCGGTGGTACCGCCAGAACTGCTGAACGAAGACAAGGTCGTCTACCACATCAACCCGACTGGCCGTTTCGTGATCGGTGGGCCCCAGGGCGACACGGGACTAACCGGGCGCAAGACCATCGTGGACACGTACGGCGGCGTTGCCAAAAACGGCGGCGGTTGCTTCTCCGGCAAAGATCCGACGAAGGTGGACCGTTCGGCCTCTTACGCTGCCCGCTGGGTTGCCAAAAACATCGTGGCAGCGGGCCTGGCCAAACGCTGCGAGATTCAGCTTGCCTACGCGATCGGCGTGGCGGATCCCGTCTCGATCAACGTGGAAACCTACGGGACCGGTGTCATGCCCGACGGTGAAATTGAAAAGCTGGTGCTGAAGAATTTCGACCTGTCTCCGGCAGGTATCATCGAGGCGCTGAATCTGCGGCGCCCGATCTACCGCAAGACCTCCGTGTACGGTCACTTCGGCCGCGAGTTGAAGGAATTCACCTGGGAGAAAACCGACCGCGTGAAGGATCTGCAGAAAGGGCTGTAACTGCCGGAAAACGTAGCGGGGCACGACAAACGAACAATGGAGGAATCCGTGGAATTTGACGTCAAAGATCTGGGGCTGGCCGAAGAGGGGAAACGGCGGATCGAGTGGGCGGACCGAGACATGCCGGTGCTCGCGAAAATTCGCGAGCGCTTCAGCAAAGAGAAGCCGCTGGCAGGCAAGAAGATGTCGGCTTGCCTTCACGTGACTGCTGAGACGGCGAATCTGGTGCGCACGCTCAAGGCTGGCGGCGCAGACATCGTGCTGTGCGCAAGCAATCCGCTTTCAACGCAGGACGACGTTGCCGCAGCGTTGGCGAAATACTACGACATTCCGGTGTTTGCCATCAAGGGCGAGGACCGCGAAACGTACTACGCGCACATTAAACGCTGCATCGAGCACGGGCCCGTCGTGACAATGGACGACGGTGCAGACCTGGTGTCCAACATCCACGCCGACTACCCGGAAATTGCCGAGCAGGTGCTCGGCAGCATGGAAGAGACAACCACCGGCGTGATTCGCCTGCGGGCAATGGAGCGCGACGGGGCGCTCAAGTTCCCTGTGATCGCCGTGAACGATGCGGAGACCAAGAACCTGTTCGACAACCGCTACGGGACAGGTCAGTCGACGATCGACGGGATCATCCGGGCAACCGACATCCTGCTGGCGGGCAAGAAGGTTGTGGTAGCCGGCTACGGCTGGTGCGGCAAGGGATTCGCCATGCGCGCCAAGGGCATGGGTGCCAACGTGATCGTGACCGAGGTGAATCCGATCCGCGCCCTGGAAGCCGCCATGGACGGCTACCGCGTGATGCCGATGATCGACGCAGCCAAAGAGGGCGACCTGTTCTGCACTCTGACCGGCAACTACCACGTTATCCGGCCGGAACACATGCTCGAAATGAAGGACGGCGCCATCCTGGCCAACTCGGGCCACTTCAACGTGGAAATCGACATCGACGGTTTGCGGAAGATGGCAGTCAGCGAGCGCAAAGGCGTGCGCGAGTTCGTGGACGAGTTCACGCTGCCGAATGGACGCCGCATTTACCTGCTCGCGGAAGGGCGTTTGATTAACCTCGCCGCAGCCGAAGGGCACCCCGCGTCGGTGATGGACATGAGTTTTGCCACACAGGCGCTAACGGCTGAGTGGGTGGTCAAAAACGCCGGCAAGCTCGAGGTGAAGGTGCACCGCGTGCCCAAGCACGTGGAGGACTGGGTGTCCACCCTGAAACTGGAAACGATGGGCATCAGCATCGATGAGCTCACCCCCGAGCAGAAAAAGTACCTCAGCTCCTGGGACATCGGCACCTGATGTTCAGGAAGCAAGCTCTGTAACCGGGAAAGCCCGGTCCGCGACAAGCGGATCGGGCTTTTTTCGTGGAAATAGGTTGCCTCCACACCTCGACCGACAGAGGTAACTGCCCGGAAAGCTTCACTGCTTCTCCTCCAAGGGTTTCGCAAGGAGTTGACGAGTCCTTCCGAGCAAATTGGTAGACAGACAGAACCAACAAGATCGAAACGACCCGACCTTCTCCTGCAACCCGGCATGGCCTGCCGAAAAAAACAGGCGACC
>JAADFT010000322.1 GCA_013152765.1 Calditrichota bacterium
GGCATCGTTCCGTTCATTCGCAGCCGCTGGTTTCCGGATGGGACCTGGAGCGAACGGAGCCCGAGCTACGATTTGATGGCCCTGCGCAGCTTTCACGAAGCGGTAGAAGCCCTGGAAGGGTACTCGGATCCACCGTCGTACCAGGGGCCCGACCGTTTCGAGAATGTTCGGCTTCAGGATGTTCGCCGCCTGCGCGAAATCTACGAACACCCCTTTCGCCTGACCTACCCGGATGGAACGTTGCCTCCGATCAACGATTCCCACGCTGGCCAGAGGCCGCCCGCCTTGCTGGCCGAAGCGGGTTTGGCCTGGTACGGAGCCGACGTGTTTCTGAAAAATCTTGCCGTGGCGCTGGGCGACACCGACCTGGCGAGCGGGAGTGCGTACGCGCTGTTCCACCGACCTCCGGACGCTCCAGAACGTCTTCGCCGGCTTCTGACCGTCGATTCGGTTCGGGCACGGCCCAGTTTCCGCTCGGACTACCTTGGCCTGGTCGCGCTGCGTGGCCACGCTTTCGGTGAGGAGGCCATGCTGACCATCCAGTACGGAGGCGTTCACGGTGGGCACGATCACCACGACAAGCTGGATCTCACTCTGTTCGCGTGCGGGCGCGAGATGCTCTCGGACCTGGGCTACGTCTACTGGGCGCATCCGGACCGTTTCCTCTGGACTCGCCGCAGTCTGGCGCACAACACCGTCACCGTGGACGGCATCAACCAGGCTCTGTCGGGCGGCAGTTGCGTACTCTTTGCACCGGGGGACTGGGTTCAGGCTGTGGAGGCAGAGGCGCCCAACGTGTACTCGCTGGTAACGCCGGTGTTCAACCGCCAGGTCGTGTGGGTTCAGAGCGGAGAACGCGGCTACGCGGTGGACATCTTCCGCGTACGGGGAGGGCGAACGCGCGACTGGTCCGCCCACGCTGAGACGGCGGACCTCAGGCTGAAGGGCGCAACCCTGTACCCCGTCGCGGAAGTGCCCGGCTGCGACTACGCCTACCACCAGCTCAAAGGGGTACGTTCTGGACGTGTTCGGGGCCCGCTGCAAGTCGACTGGGTCTGGCGCGAAAAACCGCGTGCGAGGCTTCGCCTTTACCTGCTTTCGCCGACGAGGGGACAGGTGTACGTGGGCGAGGGGCCAGCCCAGCGCCATCAGGGAGAGCAGGGGAGGACCCTGCCGTTTGTGATCGTGCGGGACCAGGACCAGGAGGCGACGACCTTCGTAGCCGTCTGGGAACCTTCCCGCGGGACCAGCGCTCCCCTCGAGGTCCAGCTCGTCCGGTGTGAACCGGGCGCCGAAGGCTGGCCGGTGGAGGTGGCAGTTCGTGTGGACGAGCGCACCGAGGACCGCGTGTGCACAGCCTTGCGGGACAATCCGGGGTTGCAGAGCACAGCCGGTTTCGGCTGGTCCGGGCGAATCGGCGTCATCCGCCTGGATCGGGGCAAGGTGGTCAAAGCATTTTGGCGAAACGCATTTTCGGAATTGTAGGAGGCAGCTCCTGCTACCGAATTTTGGCGTGGTTTGGGGGTCGATCGGTGCCGGGAGGTACCTCTACAAAGGGTCTCGTTGTAGGAAGCAGCTCTGCTGCCGAATTTCGGTGGGCCTGGGAAAATCGCTCGGTACCGAAAGGTCCTGCGGACAATCCAAAGGAGAACGGTCGTGTTACGTGGTCTTTTGCTCGTGGGAATGCTGCTGATGAGCGTGCAGATTCTCGATGCTGCCAGTGACGAAAGCTGGCCGCATCCGTTCCCGTGCCGGGTTCAGGATGGACCCAATCCGGACCTGCTGGTCATGACGTTGGGCCCGGTCAGCACGCCTCTTGCCCAGGGCGTCTTCGACCCTGTAGCGGACGAAGTGCGCCTGCACGATGGCCGGGTGTTGAAGCACTACTACCGGGATTCGCTTGGCGTTGAATTCTACCAGCCGATCGACAAGTCGCATTTTCCCCTGCCGCCGTCCGGCTGGTGCTCCTGGTACTTCTACTACCAGGAAATCAGCGCGGACGAGGTCCTGCGCAACGCCAAGTGGATTGCCAGCAACCTGAAGGACTACGGGGCCAGCGTCGTGCAGATCGACGACGGATGGCAGGGAACGGGACATGGGCTCGGGGACAACCGGGACTGGACCACCATCGACAAGCGATTTGCCCCGGGAATGGACGTGCTGGCGTCCAGGATCCGGGAACTCGGTCTTACGCCTGGATTGTGGCTTGCTCCCCACGGTCAAAGCAACCCCGAAGTGGTCAAAGCGCACCCGGGTGCTTTTCTGCTGAAGCCGGACGGCACGTCGGCTTCCGACACATGGGAGGGGAAGTACCTCGTGGATCCGTCCACAGAAGCTGGGCAGGAGTACCTGGCCAACCTGTTCCGGCGCCTGGTGGACTGGGGCTACGATTACTTCAAAATCGACGGCCAGCCCATCGTGATCCAGGAGTACCGCACCAAAAGCCAGTTCTTCGGGCGCAAGGGCGAAGACCCCGTGGCGCTGTACCGAAAAACGTTGCGGACAATTCGCAAAGCCATCGGTGAGGACCGCTACCTGCTGGGGTGCTGGGGCATTCCTCTGCCCGGCGTCGGCATCATGAACGGATCCCGGACCGGTGGGGACATCGTGCTCGGCTGGGATGGCTTCCTGGTCGCCCTCAACGCCACGATGCGCTGGTACTTTCTGCACAACGTTGTCTGGTACAACGACCCAGACGTGATGCTGCTTCGCGAACCGCTGACGCTCGACCAGGCCCGGGTGTGGGCCACGCTCCAGGGACTCACCGGTCAGGCGTTGCTGGCGTCCGACCGCCTGCCCGATCTCGGGCCGGAACGGGTGGAGATTCTACGCAAGGTTTTCCCGGCCGTGGATATCCGGCCGATGGATCTTTTCCCTTACCGCCGGTCCAAGAAGATCTGGGACCTGAAGATCGCTCACCTTGGCAGGCAGTACGATGTGGTGGGCTGTTTCAATTTCGACGAGGAGAAACGCGACGGTGTGACTCTGCGCTGGCAGGATCTCGGATACCCTGAGGGAACACGTCTGCACGTGTTCGACTTCTGGGCCGACGAGTACCTGGGCGCTTTCGAAGCCGGGTTCTTCGTGCCGCTGGCCCCCACGTCGTGCCGTGTCTTGACCCTGGTTCCTGTGGAGGAACACCCGGTTCTCGTGTCGACCAACCGACACATCACACAGGGCTGGGTGGACCTGAAAAGTCTGAAAGCGGATTCGGGCGGAACCGTTTGGTCCGGTGAGAGCAGGGTGATTCGGGACGACCCCTACGAACTGCATTTTGCCTTCCCTCCGAAGGCGCCGACGTACAGGGCTGTGGAGGCCGAAGTTCGGGTCGAGGGCAAAACGCTGCCGACGACCGTCGAGAACCACCAGGGATGGGCGACGATCCGGTTCCGGAGCCCGGTGACGGGGCGGGCCACGTGGACAGTGCGTTTCGGCCCGGCCGAGGTTTACACCTTCCCCGTGAAGGGGCCGCACCGTGTGCAACTGGAACCCTTGGGCCTGACCGGAGTGGACGTCCGCTGGCCGTCCGTGTACGCGTCAAACTGCGGCTACGAGGTCTGGTTAGACGAACGTCCCTACGCCGTAACGCCAACGAACTGGGTGCGAATCCGGCGCCTGGACCCGAAAGAGGAGCACCGTGTGGAGGTGAAGGCCATGTGGGATGACGGAACGGTCGCCAAGAAAGGCGCGGTGGCGACATTCCGGCTTGTCGATTTGTTGCCGTCCGAGCTGTTTCTCTCCGACCTTGAACCGGTGGAGGCAACGGCTGGCTGGGGAACAGTCCGCCGGGACCGCAGTTCTGACGGAGGCCCGCTTCGAATCGGCGGGAAACGCTTCAGCCGGGGGCTGGGGACGCACGCGGAGTCGGACATCGTTTACCGGCTGAATGGGCTTTTCGAACGCTTCGAGGCAGTGGTTGGCGTGGACGACGAGACGCACGGCCGCGGCTCGGTGGTGTTCGAGGTCTTCGGCGACGGTCGGCGGT
>JAADFT010000323.1:0-19922 GCA_013152765.1 Calditrichota bacterium
ACCTCCGCCCCAGATCCGGTTGCCTGCTCCACGCGTGTTCGGATGTACGCCGCGCTGAGGCGGGCGAAAGCACCCGGCGCGGGCGCCTTCCCAAGCTCCAGGTCCAGCAACGACCGCTGGCTGGCGGAAACGACGACGTCCGCCAGCCGCACCACGGAACCGGTCACTGTGCATTCCGGGCGCAGAACAAGGACAACCGCGTCCGGACGCACGCCGGCGAAGCCGGGCGAAAAAACGCTCAACACAAACGTCACAAGAGCCAGACGAAGGAGTCTCCGGCCAACGCCGCTCCCAGCGCGACCTTCGATTGGCTTCGCCCCACTCACCAGTGCTTGCCAGCCGTTCTTCATGCGCGACCGTCCTTTTCGTTACCGCTTCAGATTGTTAGCCAGGCTCAACATGTCGTCGGCAGTCCGAATCGCCTTGGAGTTGATCTCGTAGGCTCGCTGCGCGACGATCAGATCGACCATTTCCTTGACCACTTCCACGTTGGAGAGCTCCAGGTGCCCCTGCAACAGGGTGCCCATTCCATCCTGGCCGGGGGTGGCGACAATGGGCTCGCCCGAGGCGGCAGTGGCCACGTACAGGTTCCCGCCGATGCTGCTGAGACCGGCCGGATTCACGAACCGCGCCAGCTCGATTTGCCCCAGCTCCTGCGGCTCTGGCGAGTTTGCCGTCTTCACCGTTACCACGCCCTCCCGGCTGATGCTTACTTCCGTGGCATCCTGAGGGAGCACCAGGTCGGGTTGCACCACGTAGCCCTCCGCCGTGACAACCCGGCCGTCGGCGGCAACCTTGAAGCTGCCGTCGCGCGTGTACGCGTAGGAGCCATCGGGCATCAGTACCTGGAAAAAGCCGTCGCCGTTGATGGCAACGTCGAGCGGGTTGTTGGTCGCCACCGTGTCGCCCTGGCTGAACACCTTCTCCACAGCCACAGGCCGTGTACCGTGCCCGATCTGAATTTCGACCGGCACGTTGACGCCCTCCTGGTTCGTCTGGCCGGCCATGCGCTGGGTCTGGTAGAGCAGATCCTGGAATTCGACTTCGGCCCGTTTGAAACCGGTTGTGTTCACGTTGGCCAGGTTGTTGGCGATTGTGTCAACGTGCAACTCCTCGGCGTACATGCCCGTCGCTGCCGTCCTCAGAGCTCGGATCATCGTTTCACCTCACGTTTGCCACTGCTTCATCCGGCAAGTCGCGTTTGGAAGAAACTCGCCGGTTCCACTGTCTTTCGAGTTCGCCCGGCTGCCCGCCCCGCGAAGTCGCCAGAAATCGACCCTGAAGTGCTCAGAACTTCGGCAGGTCGTTGATCGCCTTGCCAAGGGTCTCATCCTGGACCTGAACCGCCTTCTGCTCAGCCTCAAAATTCCGGTAGACGACCATCATCTCGACCATTTCTTCGAGCGGATTCACGTTAGAGCCCTCCAGGTAGCCCTGGAGAACTCGCGTCGTCTCAGCAGGTCGGCCTTTCTCAGCGGGGTCTGCCGTGCGGAACAGGTTGTGCCCTTCTTTTACCAGCTTGCTCAGATCGTCAAACTCGGTGAGCTGCAAGCGATCCACGGCCATGTTTCCCTGCCAGATCTCGCCATCCTTGCTCACCCGCACGTCGCCTTCGCCAAGGCGAATGGGGCCGCCCTCGCCGAGCACCCGCTCACCCGACGGCGTAACCAGGTAGCCATCAGCGTCGATGGTGAAGTTGCCCGCCCGCGTGTAACGCACCCCGTTCGGCGTCTCGACCGTGAAGAAGCCCTTGCCATCCAGCGCCAGATCCAGCGGCCGATCCGTCTTCTCGAGGGGACCCTGCGAAAAATCGACGATGACCTGCTCGCCCGCAACCTCCTGCCCCTCTGAAGCCGCTGCGCTGATCTGGGCGTCGAGCTGCTGCCGGAACACGACGCGGTCCCGCTTGTAGCCAGCGGTTTCAATGTTGGCCAGGTTGTTGGCCAGGATTTCCTGCTTCGTAACCCTCGGCAGCATGCCGGAAGCGGATGTGCGAATTCCCTCGAGCAAAGCGACCTCCTGCTGTTCCTCAACGTCACCTCAGCGGGCTCAGACGTCACGCCTGACCCTCGCACGTGCTTTTTGACAAGGACCATGCCACCCCACCGTACACCGCTTTCGCCTCACGGTAAGTGCAAGTTCTTGTTTTTTCGTACGGGCCTTTCAGGACTGTGTTGGCCACGTGGTGCCGCGCAGGCCGGATGTGGATTCACTCGGCAAACTTTGCCGACGGCCTTCCCTGTGCCTTCCCACTTCGCGGCGCTCAGGTCCGCTCTGCAGCCCTTGTGTTCACCGGAAAGAAGGACCCCACTTCGCCCATTTCGGCAGGCAAGTTGCTTCAGTTTGTCAGGTCACCCGAGTCCCAAATGGCTCGGCAACAGTACGGCGCCTGTAATGTTTTTCAGGAGAAATTGGGCCAGGATTGAGTCAGTCCGGGATGGGTTGCTTCTTCCGGGAAAGATTTGCGAGGAAGTCGGGAAAAGTCGGAAACATCCCCCTTTGGAGAAAGCCGCCCCCAACGGCGAAGACCGTCAGCCGGTGCCAGTTCCGAGCGCCCGCAGCGTTCCTGGCTGCGAACCCTGCGGCCGTCACGCTACAGGGACGGGTAAAGCAGATTCAGAAGGGTCTTTCCGAAACGCTTTGTTGCCCGCTCCAGGTAGGCACACTGTTCGTCGTCGAAGGCCTTGGGATCCGAGTGACCAAGCGTGAGCGTGCCCAAAGACACCGTGCCCGCCAAAATCGGGAAGGAAGCAAAAGCTCGCACGGGGTGATGCCGGTGACGTCGGCCGTGGTGAATGTTGCGCAGTGTGATGGGCTTCTTTTGCTCCGCAATCCAGGCGGAAAGGCCCGTCCCAAAAGCAAAGCTGAAACTCCGGATGAAGTCCAGCTCTTCGCCGCGGTGAGCCAGCGGCTCGAGCAAGCCCTTCTCGCGGTTCAGGTAGTAAACCGTCCCCCAGGCGTAGTCAACTCTCCTCGCGATCCGCTTCAGGAATCGCTTGGCCAGATCTTGCAGAATCCCTTCCTGGAGGTGTAACCCGTCAAGCCGTTCTTCAACTGTCGAAAATGCGAGCGCATCCCGTGTGTGCATCGTGGTCCCTCCCGGTTACTGCTAACCGCGCGGAAAGCTGCTGGCTGCCGAGTCCGGATCGTCGTAAATCTCGAAGAACTTCGAAAGACGCGTCAGGTCGAAGATTTTTCTGACGTTACTCTGCAAGCCGCTCAGCTTCAGCGCTCCGCCGGACTTTCTGGCCAGTTTCAGCCCGGTCACCAGCACGCCGAGCGCCGAGCTGTCGAGGTAGGTCACGTCTGAGAGGTCGACCACCAGCTGCGCCTGACCGCTCTGGATGTACCTCTCGATGTCCTCGCGAAGCGGGTTGCAGGTGTGAACGTCGAGCTCGCCGTGCGGATGCAGCACCACCACATCCCTCTCGACCGTAGTCACTTCTCCCATGCCTTGCATCTCCTCACGCTTGTGTCAATTCAGCTTTTTCATCCCAGCTCACAGCCCCCAGCAGGTCAGTTTCTCTCGCTGGCGCTCACCGAAGCAACCGCCGCCTGATGCCGCTTGATCAGGATCAGCTCGGTGCCGTCTTCGTGCGAGGTGTCGTAAATGACTTCGTCCGTGAGACTGCGCATCAGGAAAATCCCGATTCCGCCGTCCCGGACGTCCTCGAGATCCCGCGACTGCAACTGGTCGGTCTGAACCTTCTTGCCAAAATCGCGAAGATGGATCTCGATTTCCCCCGGTCGACCCAGAATGTTCACGCGAATGGGCTGGTCGTCCCGCCACTCGTAGGCGTGCTCAATGATGTTCGCCACGGCCTCATTCACGGCCAGCTTGAGGTCGTGGATTTCGTCCTCGGTGAAACCACACTCCTTGGCGGCTTCACCAACCCGTCGTCGCACGTCGGCAATCAGTTCCGGTTTGCTCAGAACTGTGAAATTCATCAAAAGTGTCGCCATCGTCCCACGTCCGTGAATTTGTGGAACACGACCAGCCCTCTCCGCCAATCGTCCTCTTCCCTACCCGTTTGTCCGTACAACGAAACCATCACTGCCCCCTGCAATCACTTTTCTACTCTCTCAACCAGGGTGCACAGGCGAATTCGAGCGCCCGGCTGCTACGAAGCCACGTCGGCTGTCGCCGTCAGCAGCTGCGAGCGCTCGCGCTTCTTCTTGACCCGGTAGAGCCACGCGAACACTTCCGCCACCACCCTGTACAGTTCCGGAGGCACCTCTTCACCCAGGTCCAGTTTGGCCAGCAATTCTGCCAGGTCGGCGTCCTCCTTCACGGGAATGCCGTGCTGAGCCGCAATCGCGAGAATGGCTTCCGCCACTTTGCCCTTCCCGCTCGCAACCACCCTGGGAGCTTTGTCCTCCGAAGGTTCGTAACTCAGAGCAACTGCCGCTTTGCGCCCATCCTTCCGACTCTGGGTCATCACACCGTCCAGTCGATTCGTTCGTAACCCTTTGGCTGAAACTCCCCTGAGCCCACCTGCGGCGGTTCCTCAGGCCACAGGTCGATGGACAGGTTGGACAAGACGATTTTCGCCAGACTGAGCGACCGTTCCAGGTCGCCCGCGTTCTCTTGCAGTGCTTCCGCTACGTCGATGTCCTCGCAGTGCACATCCAGCGTGGCGTAGTTGCCGTTCAGCGTGGCCCGAACTCCGATTGTGCCGAAGCTGTCCAGCTCCAGCAGCATGGCCACGTGGTGGACGACATTTCCCCTCCGACCTTTCTTGCCCCCGCGCCTGTAGCTCAACTCCACTGGCACCCTGTTGCGATCGTCGAACTCAACCACAACCAGATGGGTGGTTGGAAGGTCCGAAGCCGGGCTTTCGGCCGCATCGTGTTGGGGGCCAACGAGCTGCAAGCTGATCACCGGTTCCATCGAGCGCACACGCGCGTGAATGCGTTGTTTTTCCTTCAACGGGAGCTCCGACTGCGCTACCCACTCCAGGCCGCCGGAGCGCATCAGGTAGGTTTGCTCAGCCAGCCGCTCCAGAACCACAGCTTCCACCCTGGTGCCCACGCGCCAGAGGCTCCGAAGCGACGCCGTTGCGTCCCCCGAAAGCTGTGTTTGTAACCAGGAACCGTGTGTCGCAGCAGCTCTCATTCCGTTGCCTCACTACTCAGCGAAGGTAAGGGTCAAACTCGCTTCCCCCGCGCCTGTCCACACCGGTCGTCTCGACCTCGACCTGCTCATGGCCAGAACCAGTCGCACCTCTTCGCGCCCCACACCAACCCGACGGGCAATCTCTTCGGCTGGAAGTCCGCGGTCTGCAAGGGCGAGTACCGATTCGAGCTCGACGCGAACGTCGCGTTGCGGTCTACCCACGTCAGGAGACAGCAGAACGCCGTTCCGTTCTGTTTGCGCTTGCTCTTCGGTAGTCGACGCTTCCGGGAACTGACGCTGAATTCCTTCGACCACCTTGAGTACGGACTCCACTTCCGCCTCCGACTGGTCTTCCTCTCCACGGTCCCGTCCGGGCTCGGTGTCGAGCGCGCCCGAGCGTTCGACCAGCAGACGCTGGAAATCGTCGAAAGGCGGCGTGTTCGCGGGCACACGTACGAACGGGCCACTCACCGTCTTCTCGGTCTTTCTGCTTGCACGTACCAGGAACCACGTGAGCGGCGCCGTGAACAAGGCCGCCACGCCCAAAGCAAGGAGAAATGCCCACGCGTTGCTGGGGGTAGAAAAAGGCTCCACGATGTCAGCGTCTTTTGTTCGTGCCGCGGTTAGAATTTCGCTGGAAGGTTCAGCAAGGGTGGCGTTTGAACCCAAAGCGCTCCCTCTTACGGGTTTATCGGCAGCCTGCACTTTCTCTGTAGTCGCTGCCTTGGGAACCGCGCTCGTCGAAACTGTCCCGGGTTTCCGGTTTTCGACGACAGCCGCAGCAGAAGGCACTGTCGCCTGTGCCACCCTGTCGGAAGGCTGGCTCTCCACCCTGGACCGACTTACCCGTTTCGGCTTCGCACCTCGAGCCTTCCTCGACCAGTTTGCCGGGTCCAGGCGCGCCAGAAGCGCAAGGGCCTCGTCCCTTGTACGTTCGTTTTGCCAGGCTTTCTTGGCGTTGAAAATCGCCAGCGAGCGCTCCCCGAGGTCCGCGCGAACTTTTGCAGCTTCCAGGTAAGCGCGCGCGTTGTTCGGCTCCAGCGCGATGGCTTTGCGGAACTGCGCCAGTGCCTGCTGTCGGCGTCCGTGCTTGGCCAGGTACACACCGGCGTCCGTGTAGTAGTCGGAGGTGGCAGGAGCCGTGAGTTTGGCAACGATTTCGAGCGTTTGCCGGCGAACCACTGCTCGCACCGTGGCCCCGGGCACCGAAGCGCCGAGCCCCAGGACGAGCGTAGCTTCTGCGCTGGAGGAATCCCCGGCAACCTGCACGCTGGCAAGCAAGGGGTCCGGCTGCCACGTCCGGAACACCTGGCGCAGCCGGGTCGCCGAAATCCCCGCAACGGACACGACGAAGCCACGCCCGTCAGCCCGGCAGCGTGTCACTGTGGCGCGGGAACCGAGATCCACGCGCACACGCGTCGACAGAACGTCGAAACGGTGCTGAAGCCCGGCCGCAGAGGCGGCATCCGACGCCAGGATAAGAACCACAGCAACCACAACTCCTGCCCCCCTTCGCCACCCTTTACGCATTTGCCTCTGCCTCCCCTGTGCCATCATGCTGCAACCTCCGGTGACCGAACCAGGTCCACAAACGTGGAAGCCTTTTCCATTTCCTCGTGAAGCATGTCCAGGTACGGTTCGAAGTCGACACGCCCGTCGTCGGTCCGCTGCAGCTCCAAAAGTTCGGCCGTGGCAGGCGAGAGCTGCGGCATGCCGAAATCGCCGGAGTAGCCGTAGCCGCCCTTTCGCACCAGGATGTCGCAAAAGTGAACCAGGTGCGCAAGCTGCGGACTTCGGTGCGCGTTCTCCGGGCTGTGGTGGTGAGCAAGGGCGTCGACCAGATTCTTGGGCAGGTTCCAGCGCTCCACCGTCCAGGCGCCGATCCGACCGTGGTTTACACCCAGAACCTTTTCCTCCGCTTCGTGAAACAGCAGGTCTTCGGTGCTCACTAAGCTGAGAACTTTCCTGAATTCTCGCTTCATGTACTGGTTCAGCACGAGCTTACCGATGTCGTGGATCAGCCCGGCCACAAAGGCCTCGCCAGTGACCTGGTAGCGAAACTGTCGGGCGAACGCCTGCGCCGCCACACCCGTGGCAATCGAATGCTCCCAGAAACGCGAGTAGTCGAACCAGAGGTCCCCCTCCTGCTGACTGAACTGCTCGATCACCGAAACGCTCAGGGCGATGTCGCGGACGGTCCGGTAACCCAGCAGTACCACAGCAAGATTCACCGTCCCGATTTTGCGAGGGAAACCGTAGTAGGAAGAATTCGCCAGTTTGAGCACCTTGGCGGTGAGCACCTGGTCAGACGAAATGATCTTGGCAAGCGTGCGTGCAGTGGTGTTTGGATCCTGCACCAGGTTCACGATTTTCGCGACGACGGTTGGCAACGTCGGCAGCGACACGACGTTCTGTGCGATTCGCTTGAGCCGATCGTGATCCGTGAGAAGCATGACCTCGCCTCCGGGATTCCGTGCGTCGTAACGTCTGTCCGTCTGTTTGGGAGTGTCGTTCATGTCGCGTCCTGTCACTGTGTCCGTGTGTCGCGGCGGTGATCAGCAGTAAAGCCGCTCGGCTGAGTACGACTTCCAGTGCGTCGTGGTCACGAAATGTCCGGCCGTTACCGGGTTGTCCACTGTCTGCCCGAGCTCCGTCCCCAAGGCTACGACCTGTGAGCGTCAAACCGGAGGCCCCCGGTACCAGCACGGGTTTTGGCTTTTCTGGACGCGGTCGCCCGACGAGCGCGGAGAGAATCGCGCAGCAACCGGTCAGACCACCACGTCCAGGTACCGCCCCAGTGGTCCCTCGTCTTCGGGCTCGGTTTCCGCGGAGCTGCCTTCCTGTTCACGTCCCTGCCCCTCCTGTTCCTGCTGGGCCGCGTTCTGCCCCTCGTCCTGCACACGCTCTTCTTCGTTGGTTTCCTTCGCCTTGGACTGCTCTTCTGCGGTTCGCTCCAGCAGGTGCAGATGAAACGCCCGCTGGTCCGTTTCCGGCTGCTGGCGTTGTATCTGGTGCACCCGGTCGGCGTACGGCACCTTGGAAAGATTGTCTGCCAGATCGAGAGGACGGATCACGGCAGCCCTCCTCAGCGAAACGCGGCGCGGCCCTGCAGCCCGGGAAAGACGTCAGGGCCCGCCGGGTGGCGGCCCCGTTGCGCGTGCCAGCGCTGGCGCGCTCATTTCAGCACCTCCTCGCGCAAACGCAGCCGCAAGGTCGCAACCGCTTTCGTGTGAATCTGAGAAACCCGCGATTCGGTAATTCCGAGCACCTGCCCGATTTCTTTCAGCGTCAGCTCCTCGTAGTAGTAAAGCGCCAGGACGAGTTTCTCCTGGTCCGGCAACTCGTTGATGGCCTCAACCAGGACGTGTTTCATCTCCTCGCGTTCGATGGCGTCGAGCGGCGTCTCGGCGAGGGGATCGCGCACGATCTCGTAAAGTCCAGCGCCTCGCTCGTCATCCTCCGACGAGATGCCGTCCAGCGACAGCAGGGACGCCGAGTTCAGGTCGCGCAGGAAAGCGCGGAGGTCGTTGGGGTCCATGTCGAGCTTGCTGGCCACCTCTTCTTTTGAGGCCATCCGCCCCAGAGACTTCTCCAGCTCGTGTGCGGCACGCTCGAACTTGCGTGCCTTCGAGCGGAGGGACCTCGGCGCCCAATCCAGAAGACGAAGCTCGTCCAGGATGGCACCCCGCACGCGGGGCAAAGCGAAGGTCTCGAACTTGACCCCCATTGTGGGGTCGAAACGCTCCATCGCACCAATCAAGCCAACCACACCGGCGCTGATCAGATCGTTGAAATCTACACTGTTCGGCAATGTCTGCATCATCCGGCCCGCCACGTACTTGACGAGCGGCAGGTAACGGACAACCAGCTCTTCTCTGAGCCGGGGATCTTTCGTCTCAGCGTAGCGCATCCACAGCTTCTTCACTTCGTCGGTCGAGAGGTTGTGATTGTCCTGTTCCATCCCGCTTCCTCGCGTGGTCCGGTTTCGTCGTAGATCCCTGCCTACCCCCAGTTGTCAAATCCTGGCACATTCCGACTTCTGCCAGCCGTGTGCCGCGTACTCTTTTCCCCCTGGTCCTCGTAACGATCGATCGCGGTTAAAGCCAGCACTTGGCTTCTCCTCTTCAGCTACCGGCTGGTTGCTCCCGCCAGCGAGCCCAAGCTCCGCAGGAACGTGGCGCACCGCCTAAGCGGCAAACTGCTCCACATCTTCTGCAGCAGACACCTCAGCCTCTTGCCGCACCTCTTCCAATCCCGCGGACGGGCTGCCAGCCGACTTCAGGAGAGGCCAGAGAACAGCTTTCCAGACGAAGAGCAAGCTCCAGAACGCCACGTAGCCGATTGCAGCCCTGAAGGCAGCACTGGGGAGTGGAACACCGTGCAGTTCCGCCAAAATGAAGACCAGCAGACCAAATCCCAGGCTTGCTTTGTTCATCCGCTTGCCCTTTGCGCTTCTTACCGGCTTTCGAAAAGCTCCACGTCATGAGCCAGTGTTACCGCCCAGGCTCCGCCGGGCATTCCGGAACTTCCGCTTCAGCACTGTCGTAAGTGCGACCGGCCTCCCACTGACCGGCAGGATCACACCCATTTGGCCTCGCCCAGGCCCACCCGGATGACGGGTTTGAGCACAGGGACCAGTTCCCCGCATCCAAATGATCGGCTCCCAAGCCCATTACAAAAGCGATTTTTGCTCTTACGCTTTTGCAACCGACGGACGGCCCCTCAACCAGCGGATGCCTGCGACACCGGAACGGCGCGAGCAACCTGGCTGGTGAGGCGATCCACCGTGCGCTTCGCCAATTCCCGGTAGGCCTTGCTGGCTGGTGACTTAGCGAAACTGCGAACGATGGGCATTTCCATTTCCAGCGCGGCTTCCATTTTCTTGTCCGCTGGAATCCAGCCAGCCAGCGGAATGTCCCGGCGGAGAAAATGGCTCGTCACTTCGCTGAAACGACGGTGCAAATCTTCTGCCTCGCGCTCGTTCTTGACGCCATTTAGCAGCAAGCGCAGCGGCACGTTCGGGTCGGTGAGAAGCAGGTACTTGGCCATGGCGTACGAGTCGGCCACAGCCGCCGAACCGGGCGTCGTGACGATCCAGACTTCGTCCGCTCCAGCCGAAAAGTCGCGGACACGCCCGTTGAGGCCCGAGGCCGTGTCCAGCACCACCAGATCAAACCGAAGGCTGTTCTCCAGAAACCGGCGCAGACGCCTCACGAGCTCCGCCTCCAGCCCCATGTACTGGGCTTCCACAGCTCGCGACGGCAGCAGCCAGAGATTCTCGCTCACCTGAAGGCACGCCTCGTCGAGCGGCGAGCGGGTCTGCACTGCCTCCACCAGCGTGAACCGCGGACGGAGGCCGAAAAAGATGTCCAGGTTAGGGAACATCAGGTCGGCGTCAACCAGGAGCGTTCGGAGCCCCATTTCGCCAAAACAAACCGAAAGGTTGCTGCTGGTAACGGACTTGCCCACTCCACCCTTGCCGCTGGTCACCACGATCCGAAACGAACCAGGGGAAGAGCGTTCTGGCTCCGCCTTCAGATCCACATTTGGGGTGCGCCTCAGGACCAGACGTCTCAGTGTTTCAGCTTGATCTGCTCTGACGTTTCTCATGCGAGGATCCGTTCCGCGGTGGTTTCCGGAGTGGCCACTTCGATGTCCTCGGGAACACTCTGCCCGGTGGTCAGGAACGACACGGGCTGCTCGTACTTCCAGCAAAGATTGGCGATCGGCGCAGCGCTGACGGCCTCGTCCAGCTTGGTGAACAAGAAGTGCGTCACGGGTACAACCCGGAAACGCTCCACGACGTCCTGCAACACGGCTTCGTGAGTCGTCAGGCTGAGGACCAGGTGCACTTCGTCCGGAGAAGCGACTGCCAGCATGGCCTGCAAGTCTTTCAGGTGCTCGTCGTTACGCTGGCTGCGACCTGCCGTGTCGATGAAAACCAGGTCGAAGTAACGAAAACGGTGCAGGGCACGCTCCATCTCTTCCGGCTTGTAGACGACCTCGATTGGTAGGTCTGCAATTTCAGCGAAAATGCGAAGTTGCTCGATCGCCGCGATTCTGTACGTGTCGGCTGTAATCAGGCCAACACGCCGCTCTTTGAAAAGCTTTTCCTGAGCGGCCAGCTTCGCGATCGTCGTCGTTTTGCCCACGCCGGTTGGTCCGATCAAGGCCACTACTCTGGGGCCGATGCCGCCAGATCCGAGCCCGCCCGACGTCCGAATGTGCCCTGCCAGCCACCGTCGAGCCGCTTCCAGGGTCACATCTTCCAGACCAAGCTCCGCGATCATTTTTCGCACGAGCTCAGGGGCCAGACCCGAGCGAAGCCAGCGGCTGTAGGTGGTGCTGTCGTCCGTTGCCGTACTTCCCTTTTCGAAACCGGCCAGGCGGGAAAGCTGCTCTTTCAGGGCGGCCACCTCACGCCGCAGCTCATCCAGACCACCCGCCTGGTCGCCCGAAGCCGCTCGACTGCGGAGTCGCGCAGCCGCTGCCGCAACCGTTTGCGCTGGCGCCTGAAATGGGCGAGCCTCCGGCCCAGTGGGCTCAGCCGGCATGGGTTCGTCCTCAATGGCGGCGGTCACCTCGATCATCCCCTGTGGCGTCCCAAAGGGACTTTTGGTTTCCACGCGTCGACTGTGGAGGATCACCGCGTCTTCGCCCAGCTCTTGCTTCACCCGGAGCAGGGCCTCAGACATGGACCTCGCTGCGAACCGTTTGATCTTCATTCTTCAGCCTCAGCATTCCTGCGGGTCGAACTTCAAGGTCAGGCGGCAATTCCGTGAAAGACAAAACAGCGACGGAAGCGAATCCCGGTTCGATGAGCTTCCGCAAGTACGGCCGGACCACTGGCGAGCAAAGGACGACCGGCACCCGCCCTTCCTGGGTCATCTTGTCCGTCAGCTTTTTCAGGTCGTCGTAGATTTGCTTCAAGACGTTCTGGGGCAGTTCCGGCGCCGCAATCCGATCGGACTGCCTCACCGACTCCGTGATCAGGCGCTCCAGGGCCGGATCCACCGTGATCGCGTAGAGCTTGCCGTCCTCCGCCACGTACGGCCGGTAGATTTCGGCCGCCAGAGCGTTGCGCACGTACTCGGTGAGAACGTCGACGTCTTTGGTCGTGTGGGCAAAGTCCGCCAGGGCCTCCAGGATCGTCACCAGGTTGCGAATGGACACGCGCTCTTTCAGCAGATTCTGGAGAACCTTCTGCACCTGCCCCAGGGACAGCAGGTTCGGAATCAGCTCGTCGACAACGGCCTGGTTCTCTTTCTTGACGTTCTCGATGAGGCGGCTAACTTCCTGGCGTGTCAACAACTTGTACGCGTTCTGCCGAATCACCTCTTTCAGGTGCGTCGCCAGGACGGCTGCCGCTTCCACCACGGTGTAGCCGGCCTGCTCCGCCTGGTCGCGCTTCATTTCGGGGATCCAGAGGGCCGGCAGGCCGAAAGCTGGATCCACGGTCGGGATGCCGTCGATCTTGGTGGTCACGTTGCCGGAATCCAGCGCCAGGAGGTACCCGACACGCAGCTCGCCGTCAGCCACGTCAGCGCCACGCAGCTTGATCACGTAGTGGTTCGGCGGCAACTGAATGTTGTCGCGAATCCGAATCGGCGGCACGATGATGCCCAGCTCCATCGCCAGTTGTTTGCGGATCATGGTGATCCGGTGCAGCAGGTCGCCGCCGTGCTCGGGATCCACAATCGGGATGAGGCCGTAACCGATTTCCAGCTCCAGCGGGTCCACGTGCAGGTAGCGTTCCACGCTTTCTTCGGGACTGGAGCCGCTTTGCTTTTTCTGCTGCTTGGCGGTTTCTTTGCGCTGCTCTTCTGCCTCCTTGGAGGCTTTCCGCGTGGAGAAAGCCGCAAATCCAATCAACGACGAGAGCAGCAAGAACGGCATGGTGGGCAGCCCGGGAATGAGAGCGAAGACGAGGAGAACCGCAGAGGCGATCACGAGGGCGCGTGGTTGCGAAAACATTTGTCGCACGAAGTCTTCGCCCATGTGCGACTCGGAGGCCGCCCGCGTCACCACCAGTCCGGCCGCCGTGGAGACGATCAGGGCCGGAATTTGCGAAACCAGGCCGTCGCCGACGGTGAGAATCGTGTACGTGTGCAGTGCATCTGTCAGCGAAAGGCCCTGCTGCGCCACGCCGACCACGAAGCCGCCCAGGATGTTCACCGCGGTGATGATCAACCCGGCGACGGCATCGCCGCGGACAAATTTGCTGGCACCGTCCATGGCTCCGTAAAAATCCGCCTCGCGGGCGATGGCTTCACGCCGCTTGCGCGCTTCCTGCTCGTCGATCAATCCGGCGTTCAAATCCGCGTCGATGGCCATCTGCTTGCCGGGCATGGCATCCAACGTGAACCTGGCCGCCACTTCGGCCACACGGCCCGCGCCCTTGGTGATGACCACGAACTGAATCACCACGAGAATCAGGAAGATGATGATTCCGACGACGTAGTTCCCTTTGACCACAAAAGTCCCGAAAGCGCGGATGACCTGGCCCGCGTAGCCCTCGCCCAGGATCAGACGCGTGCTCGCCACGTTCAGAGACAACCGGAACAGAGTAGCCACAAGCAGCAAGCCGGGGAAAATCGAGAACTGCAGAGGCTGGGTGATGTACATCGACACCAGCAGCACCAGCAACGAGAACGAAATGTTGAAGGCCAGCAGGATGTCGAGAAGCGGTGTCGGCAGCGGCACGATCATCACGAACAGAACCGTGATGACGCCAGCTGCCAGCACGACGTCGCTGTGCTTGGCGACCTTGCTCAACACCCCGAGATTGTTTGTCGTCGTAGCCATTTGCTACCAGTGTCCTCAGATTACCTTGCCACGCAGCCTGTAAACGTACGCCAGCACTTCTGCAACAGCCTGGTAGGCCTCAGCCGGGATTTCCATGCCTACGTCGGCGGTTTTGTAAAGCAAGCGTGCCAGTGGCTTGTTCTCCACGATGGGCACCCCGTGCGCCTTCGCGATCTCCTTGATTTTCGCCGCCACTTTGCGGGCGCCTTTGGCAACCACGACGGGCGCGCTCATCTTGCCCGGGTCGTACTTGAGCGCCACAGCCAGTTCCGTCGGGTTGGTGATCACCACGTCGGCCTTCGGAACCTCCTTCATCATCCGCTGCCGGGCAATTGACCGCTGAATCGAACGGATTCTGCTCTTGACCAGCGGGTCTCCCTCCGTCTGCTTCAACTCTTCTTTGACTTCCTGCTTGGTCATTCGCAGACTGCGCTCGTGTTCGAAGCGCTGGTAGCCGTAGTCAGCCAAAGCCATGGCCAACAGCAGCAGCGAAACACGCAGAGCAACCTTGACGCTGACCACACCGATGAAGCTGAGCACCTGTCCGGGAGACTCGCCCGACAGCAGCAACATGTGTTCGCGCTCACCGCGCAGGATCCGGTAAGCCACGTAAGACACCAGCCCCACTTTGAGGATGCCCTTGACCAGCTCGACGAGCGCTCTCGCCGAGAACAGCCTTTTGAATCCCTGAATCGGGCTGATGCGCTCGAGTTTCGGGGCCAGAGGCTCCACCGAAAACAAGAAGCCGACCTGCGCTACGCTCGCAGCCACGCCGGCAAGCAGAAGCGCGCCAACAACCGGCGCCAGGAGCAACGCCGTTTGAACCAACGGGCGAACGAGCACGCTCGCGATCGTATCTGCCGTGTAGCTGATTTGACCAGCGTTGCCGAAGTAGAAGCGCCACTCCCGGGCCAGGCCGTTGAACCACACGTGCGAGATGGCCGTGGTGGCAAGCACCCCGCTCAGCAGCACCAAGGCCGAATTGATCTCGATGCTCTGGGCCACGCTACCCCGTTTCCGCGCTTCCTCCTTCTTTTTTGGGGTAGCTTGTTCAGTCCGTTCCTGGAAGGATTCTTCAGCCATGTCGCCTCACAGCCATGCCAGGAGAGCTGCCAGATCCAGTTGCAGCCGACTCAACAGTTGTCCGAAGATCCGGACCAGCATGGGGGTGGAAAACGCAAGCGCAGCCAGTCCAACAGCAATGCCAATGGGAAAACCCACGATGAAGATGTTCATCTGCGGCACCGTTCTGGCGATGATGGACAGCGCCACATTGGTCAGCAGCAAAGCCGCCATTGCCGGGGCAGCGATCCTCACTCCGATCACGAAGACTTCGCTGGTCATGCGCACAAGTCCGCCGTACATTTCCACGTCCGGGCTGACCGACAGCGGCGGCACCAGCGCAAAGCTACGAGCCAACGCCATCAGCAGGAGGTGATGCCCATTCAGCACAAGGAAAAGCAGCGCAGCAATGGTGTACTCCAGACTGCCGATCAGAGAAATCTGCTGCTGGCTCTGCGGGTCAATCACATTCACGATGGCGAAGCCCATCTGGAAACCCACAATTTGTCCGCCGAATTGAAAAGCCATGAACATGAGCAGAGCAACGAAGCCCATCAGGAGGCCCACCGCCGCTTCTTTCACCACCATCAGGAACAGTACCGGCAGGGTGCGTGGGAGAAGCCCATGCTGATGCGACACGACCGGGAAGAGCAGACCGGCAACGATCAAAGCGAATCCCACCCGCAGCTGAAAAGGCAGGCGCCGGTCCCCGTAAAACGGGAGCACAGCGAGTGTCGCCAGCACGCGCACCAGGATGAGCGCGTAGAATTCGATCTTGGCCTGCCACGCGAGAGACATCAGTGGGCCACCACGCTAATGCCTGCAAAAACCTGCGCCGTGAACGTGATCAGCACTTTCAGCATCCACGGGGCGAAAACCAGAATTGTCAGCGCGACCACAAGGATCTTGGGGACGAAAGTCAGGGTCATTTCGTGGATCTGCGTAACCGCTTGAAAGATGCCCACTGCCAAACCGGCAATCAGTCCCAGAATCAGGATCGGCCCTGAAACCAGCAGGGTGGTTAACAACGCGTTCTTGGCCAGAGAAATCACAAACTCTTCCGTCACGACTGCTCGCCTCCGTTTTTCAGTGAAAGCTGGTCACCACAGAGTTCACCAGCAGGTACCAGCCGTCCACAAGCACGAACAGCAGGATCTTGAACGGCAGGCTGATCATGACCGGCGGCAACATCAACATGCCCATGGACATGAGCACACTGGCCACGATCATGTCGATCATCAGGAAAGGGATGTAAAGCAGAAAACCAATCTGAAACGCAATCCGTAGTTCGCTGACGACGAAAGCCGGCACCACGATGCTCAGAGGAAGGTCGCCGGGCTGCCTGGGTTGCGGCATGTTGGCCAGTTGCACGAAGAGCATCAGGTCCTTCTCGCGGGTCTGACGCAACATGAATTCCCTGATCGGTTTCTGAGCCCTCTGCACAGCTTCCTTTTGCGAGATCTTCTCAGCCAGGTACGGCTGCAAAGCATTCGCGTTGATGTCGTTCAGCACCGGCCGCATTACGAAGAACGTGAGGAACAACGACAGCCCCACAATGAGCTGGTTTGGCGGCATTTGCTGAAGGCCAAGAGCCTGACGTAAAAAATGGAAGACGACGACCATCCGCGTGAAGCTGGTCATGAGCAGGATGATGGCTGGCGCCACAGACAGAACCGTCAGCAGAGCCAGAATCTGGAGTGTCACGGCCACGTCTTTTGGGTTCTTGGCCGTGTCGACCCCAAGTGTGACTTTCGGCAGCGGCTGAGCCTGAACCAGGACCGGCACCGCAAGTCCCAGAAGCAGCACCACAAGCAACAAAACAGCAAACCCGGCGTGGCCCTTCTCCAGCCTGCTTTTGACTGTGCCATTCCGGGAAATTCTGCCCCGAAAAGACGCTCGCTGTTTTGTCCCGGACACCAGGATGCCTGCAAGACCGGCCTTCGCCAGCCGACTCACAAGCTGTCCGGACAGATGCGGTTTTCGGTCGTGTCGTGTCACAGGCCTCGCCTCGCCAGTGCCGTTTGCTTCTTCAGCATCGAGAGGAACCCCGTCTCCGGCACTCCCTTACCCTGCAAACCGCGCAGTTTCTCCTCCGCCTCCTCCGGACCGAATTCGGTCAACAGGGTCATGCCTGTCTCAGCCAGACCAACAACCAGCAACCGATCGAACACGCGCACCACGCTGATCTGCTTCTTGGGTGCCACGTACGAGGTGGCGACCAACGACACGACGCCGTTACCGGCACCCTCGCCGCTGCGGTTCACAAAACGCCTCAACAACCAGATTCCGCCGTAGGCCAAGCCTGCAACCGCCACAAATGCCAGAACCAGCCGGGCGATGACGCCAGCCCAGTCCAGCGTGGATGTCTGACCGGGGGACGCGGTCGTCCCACCAGGCCCGGGCTGAAAAGCCGCCAGAACCATCAGACCGAGGAAGGCAATTCCCGGCCACAACCAGAGCAACAGCTTTCTGGAACGACCGCGAGGGCGCTTTTCCGCTGAGTTGCTCACCTAAGCCTCCTCACCAAGCGATTTGATGCGCTCGGCACGTCCGACCAGGGACGTGATGCGTACGCCGAAACGGTCCTCAACCACCACAACGTCGCCTTCCGCAAACTTCTTTCCGTTCACGTACAGGTCCACCGGATCGCCAGCCATCTTGTCCAGCTCAATGATTGACCCACGGCCCAGCTCGAGAATCTCGCCGATTGGCATTTCCGCCCGCCCCAGCTCGACGGAGACAGTCAAAGAAAGATCAATTAACATGTCAAGGTTGCGGGGCACTCGTTCACCGGGTGCTTTGCTGGAGAAATCCTCAAACGCTGGTGCTGTGACTTCGATCTTGTCGGTCCGGTTGTCGCTGTTCATCGTCTGGTCTGGCTCCTTTTCGCGGCTGACTTCCTCCGGCTCGGTGGTCTGTAGCAATTGCATGATGACATCGGCGGACACGACCTTGCAGAAGCTGAGTACCGACTGCTCGTCCGTCAGGGTGTAGTTGAACCGAATGAGCGGCTCGGGTGGCAACAGATCTTCGGTCAGCGAGTCGACTTTGGTGGTTTCCGGCTCGGCGGTGGCGTCGCCAAAACCGTCGGCAAGCCCCTCGAGAAAACGTTTCCCTTCGGCAGCAAGCAGCTTCGTGAGGGTCTCCTCGCCACCGTGCTCCGCGGCAAATGCCTCCACTTCGTCGGGGAAAAGAAGGTAGGTTTGCTGGTCGGCGCTGTTCTCCTCGAAAGGTAGCCGAACCACAAAAGCGCCGCCTTCGAAGTCAGACAGCACGTCCGACGCGTGCTGCAGAACCACCGTTTCCACCCGCAGCGTGAAGTTCTGCTGATCGAGCCCCGCCTGCCGCAAGGCTTCGTTGGCAGCGAATTGCCCGATCTCTTTCAGGGTCTGCGCCGAGCTTTCGGGAAGCTCGAACGCGCCAAAATCGTCCGCCATGGCCTTCACCCTCGTAAATCAGTAGCTGCGTTCAGCCCGGAGGCTGATTCTTACTCCGACAGATCCTGGATTTCCTCCACCTCGACAGCCAGACTTCCGTGAAAGACTCCCGGCTTCCCTTTCGCGCGGACATCACCGCCGATGGCGATTGGCACAGCCTCTTCTGTACGCGTGCCAAGCACCAGCACATCGCCCACCTGCAGATCGAGAAGCTCTCGTAAGGTGATCTTGGCCCTGCCCAACGTCACCGTCACCGGAACGGTTGCTTTCCTCAGGCTTTTCTCTAAGAGCGCCCGCTGCTCCGGAGTGCGCTCTACCTTCGACCCGAAGGCAACTTTGCCCGCGCTCATGTTGGGCAACAGATCCTCCAGCATCAGGTAGGGCAGACAGAAATTCATGGAGCCTTCGATCTCGTCCGCGCTGAATCCGATCGAAATCGCCACCACGGATTCGCCGGGCGCCACCACCTGAGCGAAACTTGGCCTGCTGTGGATGGCCTTGAGCGCTGTCGCCACCTTGAAGACCGGTTTCCAGGCCGAGTCGTAGTGCTTGAGCATTCCTTCCACCAGTCGCCGAATCACGTTCTGCTCAATCAGCGACATCTCGCGGAAGCGTGTCACCGGTTCGCCCACACCGCCGAAGAGGCGGTCGATGGCCAGGAAAGCCAGGGTCGGCGAGATTTCCACGACCAGGTCGGTCTTGAACTCGTTCGCTCCGACCACGCAGATGCAACTTGGGTCGGACAAGGAGAGCTGAAATTCCGCGTACGTGATCTGGTCGATCGCTTCCACCTTGGAGGTCACGATCGTGCGCAGGCGCGAGCTCAGGTACGACTCAGCCTGTTTGGCAAAAGACTCGTGAATGACCCGGAGCGTCCGAATCTGGTCCCGTGTGACCCGGTTCGGGTGCCGAAAATCGTAGACGTAGACGTTTTTCTCGGTTTTCTCTTCTTTGGGTGGAGCTTCGGTCTCGACGTCCAGTTGCCCCTGCTGGAACTGCTCGAGGAGTTCGTCGATCTCGCTCTGCGTCAGAATCTCGGCCACGGTCTCTGAGTCCCTCTTAGCGTCCGGGTTGGAGAGAGCACTTAACGTAAGGGCAGTCCAGGTGCTGCGCTGCCCCAGCGCTCTTTCACAACTTCCGTGCCATCCGGCAGGTCAGGCAGGCCGCCGCAGCGCTCGTTTCGGCATGTTGATTTTCTGGGAATTACGGGTGGTAGGAACGTGAATAAAGAAAGAGGTTCAGCGGGACGTCGAAACCTTCGGCAAGAATTTCCCAGCGCGGGGCCGCCTTGTGCCGCTCAGGCGAGAAAACCGCAGGAGGATTGCTCGCACCGGGCACGGGGAATACTTAAACAGGAGGGTTTTACCGCTCCCACCGATCGGTTTTGCTGCTGTATTGCCCGGAATTGCACGTCGGATTTCGCACCCCTTAGGTGGAGGGTGCAGCAAAACAGGCCAGATTGTTGACCGAAAAGCGTGTAGCGCTTGGCGAGGGCACGGCTC
>JAADFT010000323.1:19935-22397 GCA_013152765.1 Calditrichota bacterium
GAGCGCGGTTTCTGTTTCCGCGAACATGCCGCCGAGAGGTTGCCCGCGCACGGCATCCTCCGAAAGGCGAAGTTAGCCGTCTACTGCATCACAAAGTTCGTGAAGTACACGGCCATCACCTTGCCGGACGTGAGGAGCTCATTTGTCTTGCGGAGGATTTCCTCCCGCAGCGTGTCGCGCTCGGCAGGTTGGCTGAGTTCTTTGACCGTTCGTTCCCCAAGCGTCTGAAGCAGCATGTCCCGTAGCTGCACGTCCCTCTTTTCAAGCTCAGTACCAACCTTGCCTTTGTACACAAAAGCAATCGAGGTGTTGAGAAACTTGCGCCCGCGACTGTTGAGCGGGTTCACGATTACATCCTCGACCAGGTAGACGTCGCCGATGTCCTCGGGTTTAACCTCCTTGTCCTGCTGGGCCTGTGCGGCCTGCGGCTGTGGCGGTGGTGGCTCCACCAGCCTCTTCACCACAACCACGGACAGCACAAGCTGCATCGTGACAACAGCGACCCCGATCAAGATCTTCGGCAACAGACCGCCGCCTTTTGCCTTCTTGCCCGAGTCCTCGCTTGTTTTCTCTTTCTCTTCCTCGGCCATCTCTGCACCTGTCAGGACGCTTCCTCGTCAAAATCCAGGTAAATTTCGACCCGGCGGTTCTTTCGTCTGTTGGCTTCCGTGTCATTTGGCGCCACGGGTTGATACTCACCGCACGCCACCGCCCTCATCTTCGCGGGTTGTACCCCGCGTCGTTCGAAGTAGTGAAGCACACTCAAAGCCCTGGCAGCCGACAGCTCCCAGTTCGACGGGTACTCCGGCGTGTTAATCGGCAAATCATCGGCGTGCCCTTCGATCACGATCTTCTTCGCCTGCTTGGACATCCTGGCAATTCTGTCCAGCAGCGGAAGGTACCGCGGTTTCAGATTTGCTCGACCCAGATCGAACAAAATCGGGCTTTGAATCGAGATTGCAATCCCCAGCTCGGTGCTGCGCAGCGTAACCTCTTCGCTGATCTCTTCCTCTTCCAGAAAGGTCCGCAACTCCTCAATTTCAGCCGGGGTAGAGCCCGGGCTCGGCTTCAAAATCTCCGGCGTGGGGGCTTTGTACAGCTTCACCACAGAAGGGTTGCTTTTCAACACGCCCAGTGCGCCTTTCAAAGACCCCATGGCCTTCTGGAATTCGGCCAGCTGAATCGACGAGAAGGAGACGATCAACACGAAGAAGGTCAGCAGTAGCGACATCATGTCGCCGTAGGTGACCATCCACTCAGGGGCGCCACCGCTGCACTCTTCGCACTTTTGTTTGCCTCTGGCCACGGGTGCCTCAAGCTTTCTTCACTACTTCCTCTCGAATCTTGGGCGGCACAAACGAGATGAGCTTCTGCTCAACGATCCGCGGGTTGTCTCCCGACTGGATGGCCAGAACGCCCTCCAGGATCAGTTCCTTCAGCATGACTTCCTGTTTCGAACGGGTTTTCAGCTTGCCCGCAAGAGGCAGGAAAATCAGGTTGGCCAGCACAGCACCGTAAAACGTCGTGATCATGGCCACGGCCATACCAGGACCGATCGCAGAGGGGTCCGACATGTTGGCCAACATGATGATCAACCCGATCAGCGTACCGATCATCCCGAAGGCCGGGGCGTAGCTTCCCATGGACGACAGGATCCCCTGGCCGAGCTCGTGCCTCTCCTGGAGGTAGGCAATTTCCGTTTCCAGGATCATTCGCATCATTTCGGGTTCGGTGCCGTCGGCTGCAAGCTGAATGCCCTGTTTGAGAAACGGATCTTCGACGTTTTCAAGCTCGCGTTCAAGAAACAGAATGCCCTCCCTGCGGGCAACTTCAGCGAAGTGCACCAGCTGCTTGATCGTTTCGCGGGGATCCGGGGCCTTGTGCAGAAAAGCCTTCTTGACCACCCCGATCACGCTGAGCACGTCCGCCAGGGGGTAGTTGATCAGCGTCGCCGCGGCGGTTCCACCCAGCACGACCATCGCCGAGCTGACGCTGATGAAGGCATTCAGTGATCCCGCTGTCAGGATCGACAGCAGGACCAGGACGACACCGGAAATGATGCCAATGATTGTCGCGATGTCCATGGTCGAGACTTGCCTCTGCTTGGATTTTCAGTCCGCCTGGCTACGTTTCAGCCTCAGAGCAGACCTTCCTTCCCAGGACGAGGACACCTTCGCTGCGTCCGGCTTGTAACACTGCAAATGCGAAGGGTACAGCGTGCACGGTTCCCGGTTTCGTACGCAAAAGAGGCGACACCAAGCGCCATTCTACCATCGACCAGCCGCCGGAAATCTTGAACAGCTGCCGTCCGGTCGGCAACGAGCGAAACTCGGACCCGGCCTCAGCGAAGCGAAACGCTGTGGCTCTGCGGGTCGACCACCGTGCCCGTTTCAACACCACACTCCGCGAGCTCCCGAAATTGGCCCGGTGTAGGAAAATTCCGCACGTGTTCGCTCAGTTGC
>JAADFT010000324.1 GCA_013152765.1 Calditrichota bacterium
CTGGCGGTTGGGCTTTCGGGGCTCTACCGACGACGCAGCACCATTCTGGAAAACGTCATCATTCAGTCCATCGGAGCAGCCTCGGGCGTCATCGTAGCGGGCGCCATTTTCACCATTCCAGCACTGTACATCCTCAAACTGGACACAAGCTTCCTCGAGATCTTTCTGGCCTCGCTTTTCGGCGGCTTTCTCGGGATCCTGTTTCTCATTCCACTGCGGCGCTACTTCGTCGCCGAACAGCACGGTCTGCTACCCTTCCCCGAAGCCACCGCTACCACAGAAGTCTTGGTCACCGGGGAAGCCGGAGGTGAGCAGGCGGGCATCCTGCTGAAAGCGGCTGCTGTGGGCGGAATCTACGACTTCCTGATTGCCACATTTGGTCTGTGGCGCGAGGTCGTTTCCACGCGTGTCGTGCCGTGGGGCGCAGTCCTGGCCGACAAGGCGAAGCTGGTGGTCAAACTGAACGCCGGTGCGGCCGTGATGGGCTTGGGCTACATCGTTGGACTGCGTTACGCGGCCATCATCGCGGCGGGCAGCTTTGTGTCCTGGCTGGTGCTCATCCCCACCATCTGGTACATCGGGAGCCACGTGGACATCGCCATTCTGCCGGCCACAAAGCCCCTTGCCCAGCTCACCGCGGAAGAGATTTTCCGCAATTACGTGCGCCACATCGGCATCGGCGGGATTGCGATGGCAGGCATTCTGGGCATCATTAAGAATTCGAAGATCATCGTCCAGGCGTTCACACTGGGCTTCAAGGAGATCTTTGCAGGCAAGCTCGACACTTCGGAGGTCAAACGCACGGACAAAGACATTCCGATGTCCGTGCTGGTGGTGATGATCCTGGTAACCGTGGTGGCGATTTTCGTCTTCTTCGGCACCATGGTCGTCGACTCCTGGGGCTTTGCGCTCGCAGCGCTGCTACTCGCCGTCGTGATCAGCTTCCTGTTCACGACTGTCGCAGCCCGGGCGATCGCCATCGTCGGCGTAAACCCGGTTTCCGGCATGACCTTGATGACTCTCATCCTGAGCAGCGTCATCCTGGTGAAGCTGGGGCTCAAAGGCCCGGAAGGCATGGTTTCAGCGCTAATCATCGGCACTGTGGTGTGTACGTCGCTGTCCATGAGCGGCGGTTTCATCACGGACCTGAAAATCGGTTACTGGATCGGCGCCACCCCGTACAACCAGGAGCGCCTCAAATTTCTGGGCACGACCGTCGCCGCACTGGCCGTGGGAGGCGTGATTCTGCTCCTCGACCGCGTGTACGGGTTCACACCCGACCAGCCCAACGCGATGGCAGCTCCGCAGGCAAACGCCATGGCCGCTGTGTTGAACGTCCTGTTCGCCACGTCGTCCGTGCCGTGGGGACTGTACACGGCGGGCATTTTCATGGCTCTGACGCTCGAGATGATCGGCGTGTCGCCTCTCGCGTTCGCACTGGGCATGTACCTGCCCATCGAGTTGAACACACCGGTCCTCGTCGGCGGCATCATCGCACACCTGGTTTCCACGAGGAGTAAAGACGAAGCGGTGAACAACGCCAGACGTGAGCGCGGAACTTTGATTGCTTCTGGCTTCATTGCGGGTGGGGCCATCATGGGCGTGGTGAGCGCCTTTCTCGCGCTTTTCTTTGGCGAAAGTCTGAAAACCGGAATCGCTGAGAAGCCGATCGGCGAGGTTCTGAGCATCGTTCTCTTCACGGCGTTGTGTGTCTACATGTTCTTCTACGCAAAAGGGGCAGCCAAGGATGAGTGATCAGCAACTTGACAGCCAGCGTTTTGTCGAGAACCTTCAGAAAATGGTTCACGCGGCCCGGGAAGCGCTCGTCCACGTTCTGGACACTACTGCCAGCGATCGCGTGCTCGTCGTTACCGACGAAGCAAGTCGTGTTGTGGGCGAAGCCTTTGCCAGAGCAGCCGAGGCCATTGGGGCCAACTCGGAGATGGTGCTGCTGCCCGAATCCGAAAGGCCACTTCAAGAGCCGACCCCGGCCATGCTTTCAGCCCTGCGACCGTGCACGGTTGTGATCAACGCGTTCTCAGCTCGCAGCGAGGAAACGCCTTTCAGGATCCGCTGGATCAAGGCAGTGCTGGAAGGCCACAAACGACGCCTCGGGCACGCTCCCGGAATCACGCCGGACATGATGATTTCCGGGCCGATGAACATCGACTACGGCGAGCTGGTCCGGAACGCCAACGCAGCCATTCGGGCTTTCGAGAACGCTGTGTCTGTTCGCATCACAGCGCCAGCGGGAACGGACATCGAGTTGAACATCGAGGGTCGACCTTTTCAGAGCGACGTACACATTACCACCGAGCATTTTGGCAACCTGCCCTGCGGCGAGATCTGGTGCGCCCCCGTCGAAGACGGTGCAAACGGCGTGATCGTCTGCGACGGGTCCATCGGCGATCTCGGCAAGGTTCCTGCTCCGCTGCGAATTGAGGTCGAGAACGGTCGGATTGTGAACCTGCAAAGCGACGACGCCGATCTAGTCGAAAAGGTGTGGGACCTTAGCCACATCGACGAGGAGGCGAGCGTCGTGGGAGAACTCGGCATCGGTCTGAATCCTGGCGCGCGCATCACTGGCAATTTGCTCGAGGACGAAAAGGCGTTTCGCACAGCCCACATCGCTTTCGGAAACAACGAGGACATGACCGGCGGCCGAAATCGCTCCAAAACGCACCGGGACTTCCTGTTTCACCGGCCGACAATCGAGGTAACCTACAAGGACGGTAGCAAACGAGTCCTGATGCGGGACGGGAACCTGACTCTGCCCAACGAATGACGAGGGGGAAAACACTGGCACTGCGAACCGTTGCTCTGTACATCAGCGGACACGGCTACGGCCATGCCACCAGAGTGCTGGAGGTTGCCAGGACTCTGGCTCGACACCGACCCGACGTGCGTTTTCATGTTCGCAGCACCGTCCCCGAGTGGCTCGTTCGCCTCAACTTGGGCGAGCGGGCAACGTTCGAGCGCGTCGAAATTGACGTAGGGGTCAGACAAGAGAACAGTTACTTCCCGGACAAGCTGGCAACGCTGGAAGCTTTTGCTAAGCTCTGGGAAAACCGTTCTCAGCTGATTCAGCGGGAGGTTCGGGAACTGGGCCGACAGGCGGTGGACCTTATTCTGGCAGATCTTCCGCCGCTGGCATTCGAAATCTCAGAAGTCGCTCAGATCCCCGGCCTGGCCATGGGTAATTTCAGCTGGGACTGGATCTACGAGCCCTACGTCCAGGAATATCCGGAGTACCGCTGGGTTGTGCCAGCGATTCGCGAAGCGTACCAAAAGGCGGAGAGGCTCTTCCGGTTGCCAATGCATGGCGACATGCGCGCTTTCCGCTCGATCTGCGACATTCCTTTGGTCGCACGACACGCAGAACTCTCCGTGGGAGAAGTCCGCGCGTGTCTTGGGTTGGAAGCGAGCGCCAAACCGATGCTGCTGGTAGCTCTTCGAGCCGAAGACCTGGCCGACGTCGACTGGTCCGCCCTCCACTCGTTGCCCAATGAATACGAAGTTGTCGCCTTCAGCAAAATCCCGCTGCCTGGTGCGCACATCCTGCCCCCTGATTTCATGCGCTTTCAAGAGCTCGTCCACGCTGCAGAGATCGTGGTCTCCAAACCGGGCTACGGGATCGTTTCCGAATGCATCGCCAATGACACCGCGCTTCTCTACGTCGAACGACACGGGTTTCGGGAGTACGACGTCCTGGTGGCCGCGCTCGAGGAGTACGGCTGGGCCGAAGCACTGACTGTGGAGCAGTTCAGACGTGGTGACTGGCAAGCAGCACTCGAACGCTTGAGCCAGAAGCGTCAGCAACCCCACCGGTATGTCGACACGAGTGGTGCTGACGTACTCGCCGAGGCGCTACAGGAGTACCTCGATTGAATGCTGCGATCACGTCAGATTAAGTCTACTACGTCAGATTCGCGAAACAAAGCCGAAAGCAGCGCGTGGCTTCTCCGCCCGGGGATCAAGTC
>JAADFT010000325.1 GCA_013152765.1 Calditrichota bacterium
ACCACCCGTAACGTGGGCTCGAGCGGACACCTGCTTCTGCAGAGAGCGCACGAAAGTAACGACGAAGATCGTTGCACTTCAGGCCACAGGGTAGAACATCCGCACTGTAGCGAGAACCCACCTTCCTCGGCGAGCTAAACCTCGCCCTACGCGACCGTCCGCGCAGGCGGACGGGCAAACGCAGCCGGGGAGTTCACTCCCCGGCGTTGTCCCAACCGCACTGGGACGCGCAGAAGCGCGTCCCTCCGAGAGCCTTCTTCAGGGGAAACCGCGAAGAAGCGAAGAACGCAGAGAGGAAAACTCGGAACGCGTTCTAACCGCTGTTCCCCGTGCCCCCGTGAGAGACCACCTGCTCGAGAACTACTGTTTGTCCATCCTGGGGTAGAAAATCCGCGGATTCGAAATGTACGTGCAGTTCCGAATCGGGAAACGCCTCTGGAACACGTGGGGCTGGCTGGCTCCCTTTGGCACCAGCATGAGCAACCCTGGACGTTTCTCGGAGCGTTCGACGAAGAACCGCTGATCCAGCCGAAAGTCGAAGTAGTAGAGGTAGGGCGCTACCCAGCGAAGGTAGAAGCGTTTCTGCTTTCCCGACCAGTCTGGGCCCAGACTGAGAGGTCCGCTGTGACGCGCGATGGCCTCCTGAAACTCCACAGCGTTCAGGGGCACACCAGCAAGCACAGGGATGGCCGCAAACTGCGCGTCGGCGAAGACCCATTTCCCCCGATCACGAAGCCAGACTTCAGCCACTACGTGCCCAGCCCCGGATTTGGCCGTCTCCACGTCTTTTCTCTTCAGGGCCAGCACTCGTGAGGGCATCCCCAACGCCCGCGCACAGGCAGCCGTCACAATGGCGTACTCCACGCAGCGAAACTGCTTTCCGGCCCGCGCCTCTTCCAAAATTGTGAGCGGATCGGACCTGGAGGGAACGTTTGACCCGTTGTGCTCCCACTGCCCGTGCACCCAGTCGACGATCCTCCGCAGACGCTCCAGATCGTCACTGGCTCCGCGGACAAGCTCGTCGAGACCGTAGCGCTGTCGCAAAAGCACCAGGCCCGAATCGGCAGGAGAATCCTGCAGCAGACTGACTTCGGGGCCAACCTCGGAATCGTCCCATTTCAGCACCGGCGCAGACGGAGGTCCCCAAAGCGAGTAGAGCACGTACACCCCGAACAGCAACGCCACAATCCCCACCAGTACTGCCACAGACCAGAGAGCTTTGCGCGGAATCCATCCCCGGGCCATTTGCCTTTCTCCAACGCCTTCTCAACCGCAACGCTGCGCTGGTTTCGCAACCACACCCGTTCTACGGAGTTCCGGGGAGATTGTTTCTGGCCCGTCACACAGGGCTGGCCAGAAACCTCTCAGGCCACCTACGGCCTTGCACCCACACTTCGAAGCCCGGGACCATTCGGCGCGTGCAGCAGGCTCCGTACAGATTCCCTTCAGAGTCAGCCTGGTGTGCTGGGTCCCTCCACACCGCCTTCCTGCTTTGAGCTCACAACCTGACGCGCAGTCGGGCAACAATCTGCCGCCCGAGCAGAGGCCCCCAGATGTAGATCACGTCGCCCAGGTTGCCATCTTCGTCGTACATCAGCGGCGACTCCACGTCGCTCTGGTTGAAATCAAGCAGGTTTCGCACACCGAGCGAGATTTCCACGCCACCGTCGAGCTGCCTGGCGATTTCGCCGTTCAGGACGGCGTACCACGGCGAGCGCACCAGTTTCGGCGAACCGTCGGCGTTGTACGCCAGCCCGTAGACCTCGCGTAGCTTCATCGGCCCCGTCACCTCGCCATCCAGACTCACTCGCAGCGCCGAACCAAGTGGGGCGTAGTCCAGCGTCCACTTGGCCCGTTGCTCGGGACGAGCGTAGCCAAGCGTTCCCGGAGCCATGTTGTAGTGTTCCAGGATGTAGCTAACCGTGAAGTCCACGCCGCTGGCGAAATGGCGCGTGTAGTTCAGTTCTCCCCCGACGATTGTGGACGGGGTCTCGACGTTCTCCACGATGAAGGCTTTCTGGATCGGGTCGTTGTGCGCGGCGATGTAGTTGTCCAGGTGATGCCAGAAAAGGGAAGCCGCCACTCGCTGGTCAAACCGGTCGTAAGCCAGCGAGAACGTTGCGCTCCACGCCTGTTCCGCCTTGTGCGCCAGGTACTTGGTGTTGTACTTGTACTTGGCCCCGGTGCCGTGATCCAGTTCGTAGAAAGCCGTCGGCGCCCGGAATCCGCGGCCCAACGTCAGGCGGCTCGTCCACTCTGCCGTCGGCTGCCACTTCAGCGTGAGGCTCGGCGTGAAAATGTGCCGGTACACGTTGTGGTAGTCCCAGCGCAACCCGGCAACCGCTTCGAACTTGACCGAGGGCCGCCAGTCTTCCTGCGCGAACAGAGACACCGTTCGGTAGTCGTACGGCATGATGGCCACATTTTCGTCCAGCTTCTCCCAGCGGTACGAAGCACCTGCGGTGAGCTGGTGCGCGCCGCTCAGGGGCTGGTTCCACTGCGTTTCGGCGTAGCCCATCCACTGTTTGCCCACGTAGACGAACCCTTCGTAATCCGAATCCTGGAAGTGACGCGTGAGCGCGGCGCGGAAAGCCAGGTCGCCACCGCTTTCGAGCTGGTGCACGAGGTCGGCCGTGAGCTCGTTTCGTTCGGTCAGAATCGACTCCGAGAACGCCCGCCAGTTGGGCACGTCGATGGTTTCGATGAAAGATCCCGTAGGAGACACAGCCCCACCCTGTCGCCGTTCCTGCAGCCCTGAGGCCCTGACACGGATCCTGGTGGCGCTTCCGACGTCCAGGTGCAGTTTGGCGTTCATGTACGTTCGAGCCGTGCCCGTGAACTCGGTGATGCCATCGCCGTTGCGGTCCACGGCCTGCACGCCGTAGTACTCGCCGTTGATCACGAGCCCGAGGGCGTCCGCCCTGTACGAAGCGACGCCGCCGAGCCGCTTCTCCCCGTAGCTGCCGATCTGAACGTCCGTCTCGATTTCCGGCTCCGTGTGTGGTTCGCGCGTGCGAATGTTCACGATGCCAGCGATGGCATCCGAACCGTACAGAACGGAACTGGAACCTTTTACGACCTCCATCTGGTTGATCAGGCTCGGCGGAATCTGCATGTAGCCGTACACCTGCCCCAGGCTTCCGAAAAGGGGAATGCCGTCGACCAGCACCTGGGTGTACCGACCCGGCATGCCGTGGATGGAAATGGACGCGGTGTTACAAACAGAGCACTCCACCTGCGGATCCACTCCGGCCACGTAGCGGGTCGCTTCCAGAAAATCGCGCGGGTTGCGGCGACGGATCTCTTCGGTCGTCACAACCTCCGTGTACACCGGCGTGTCTTTCACGTAGCGAGCCGTTCGCGTGCCAGTCACCACGATGGTCTTGCCACGTAAAGTCACCGGATGCAGCTCGAAGTTGACCACGTACGTCTTTTCCGAAGCAACCGTGAGCGCCACCTTGACCGGACGGTAGCCAATCATGCTGGCCTGCAGCGTGTAGCGTCCCGTCGGGACTCCAACGATTCGGAACGTCCCGTCTTCGCCTGTGGCGCTTCCGATCGAGGTTCCCACTAGAAAAACGTTTGCCCCAGGAAGTGGCTCTCCGGTGGTTGCATCGACCACCTTCCCTTTCACGACGGCGGGCGTGGCGCTCGAGATCTGAGCACCCGGGCCCACTTGAGCCAGTACAAAAACAGCAAGCATCAAAATCCAGCGAAGTCCGCGCATGGTTTGTACGCTCCTCTCCGTTGTCCGTCGTTCCGTAACAAGTCGTCAGGCACCCAAACAGAAACACAACCCTGTCTGGCCTGTCAGTCCAAGCCGGACGTGGGTACAGGAAAGAAGCCGTCCCCTTCGGGAAATCACGCGGAGCAGGTCGCCCGGCGAAGCCAAGCACAACCACGACACCGACGCCTGTTACGCTACGCAGACGTCACAGACGTTTGCGCCGGTCGTCAGCAGCAAAACGCACTAACGCGTTTCGCGCATCGGAGCAAAGCCTGCCAGCAACGACCCAGCGGTCACTCAGCGCAGTGCGTCCTGTGTGGAGGCCGCGTCAGACTTTTCGCGAAGAGGACAGCTCAGTGGGAAAAACGGAAATGGGGAGGAGCTCGAGCAATGTGAGGGTTCGAAATGAAGCGGTCCGGCAGGAAATCGCACAGCCTGACGTAAAGCGGCCCGGAGGCCAGCAAGAAAAGGTAAACGATTGCGATGGCC
>JAADFT010000326.1 GCA_013152765.1 Calditrichota bacterium
CAGGGAGCGTACAGGAGCTACCCCGCCACATCCACGCAGCAAAACGCTCGCACTGAAGAAGATCCCCCACCTCTGCCGCGCCACCGGAGCTGGTCCTCCACTCAACAAAAAAGGGCGGGGCCGCAAACGCTTTTCAAGCGCTAATCCGAGGACTCAAATAAGCCTCAACTTTCGTCACGCGGTCACCCGCCCTTCTTCTTGCGGAACGGGAAAATCTTGTTGCCCCCACTCAGTCCAGCAAAATCCGTTTCAATTTCGTTACGACTTACCCACCGTGGAGTTCCCGCCTGGAGCGACTTCTTTCTACTCGCCCACGTCCGTCGACAGCTTGAACCGCACGATTCGATTGTTGCCAGTGTCGGCGACGTACACAGTGCGATCGAAGAACGCCACTCCCTGCGGGTGGTTGAACTGGCGCTCACCGCTCCCGAACTCGCCAAACGAGTGCATTTCACGCCCACTGGACGTGAATTTCAGCAGCCGGTTCAAGCCGGCGTCGATCACGTAGATGTTCTTCTCCCGGTCGACGGTCACGTCTTCCGGCCGGTCGAATTTGTTGATCGCGAAGATGTCGCGCGGCCCGTCCGCCGGGTTCAACTTGGGCGTCAGGCCAATTTCGGGGTTCGTGGTGATCCACTGAACCTTGAAGCTGTTGTTCCCCACCTGGGTGAAGATGAAGTCCTCGGACCAGTCCTCCACCGCCGTGATGCCGCTGGGGCTGGCAGCGGCAAAAATCCCGGTCCCGTTTGGCTCCAGGTTGGCGGGTCCCAGGTACTCCCCGTTCTCGCCGAAGGCAAAGATGGCGTTGTCGTTGCGCGCAGGCCCGGTGGCGGTGGCCCGGTAGAAAATGGTGCTCTTGCCGCGTTTTCGCACGAGAAAAGCAGCCACGGCCGTGAACTGGCGGTGCGGATGGTCAATGTCCCAGTACAGGGTGTCTACCGGCGCTGCCGCAATGTCGTGGTGCACCGCGTACAGGTCGATGCGAAACAGCCGGTTGGTGCCGTTGGCCACCAGGAGCCGCAGCTTGCTGTCCTGCGCCAGGGCGATCGGGTGCTCCACCGGCTGCGACACGCCCAGCACATTTCCGGCCAGATCCAGCATGACCACGCGGTCGTTGCCTGTGTCGGCCACGTACACCAAGGGCTCGCGCCCCAGGAGCACGTCGGAGGGTGACGAGAAGTCGTAGCCCGTTTCCGCGCCCCACACCGGGGAAATCTGCACGTAGAACGTGTCGCTCACGGCGGCGAGACCCGCGTTCTCCGGGGCTGCGGGCATGGGCATCTTGTCGACCCAGCAACCAGCCAGCGCCAGGGTCAGCACAGTCGCCAGCACGACCTCCGTGCGCGTTCTCAGAAAGCGAAACATGCCGTCACCCTCTGCGCAGTCCCGAGCCTGCCGAATTCGGTGTACGCGTACTGCAGACGAAAATCAGCGAACGAAACGGGCAGTCGCAGGCCAAAACCAAACGTGAAGCGCTGCTCATCCACGTTCAGGCGGTAGCCGCCCCGGAGCCACAGCAGCTTGCGCCAGCCGTACTCGACGCCGACGTTCAGATTCTCGGCGTCGTCGTTCGGGTGGTTCAGTTGCAGCGACGTGGTAACCTGGTGGTCGAGCGTCTGCCAGACCTCCGTCGCAAAGCCAATCCGGAAAATCGTTGGCGGCGGGAAGTCCTGGAATCGATCGATTTTCTTGCCCTGGCGCGTGCGAAAACTGCCGCTCGGCCGCAGGTTCGGTCCGAAGTTCGACACGGAGACCGCAAAACGGGCGGTTCGCCAGCCCGTCCAGTAGAAAGTGCCGAAATCCAGAAGCAGGCCGGTGGCGTGCACTTCGGCAAGGGTTTCGCGGATTCCCTTGACCGTGATCCCGAAAGAGAACCGGTCCGTCATGTTTCTGGCGTAGGTGACGCCGACCGCCACATCGCCGTAGGTGAAGAAGTTGCCCGTGCCCAGCGGCCGGAATTCCGTGGTCTCCTCCATCTCGTCGGTGTGCAGGGCAATCGCGTACAGGCCGATGTGGTTCCCACTCCCCAGATGCTGAACATAGCCCAAAAACTCGTGGCGAATCTCCACCGGCCAGTTGGTGTGCGAGAACACCAGCTCGTTCTTGGGCGACTGCGCCACAGCCGCCGGGTTCCAGTACAGCGCGGTGGCATCCGTGCCGACTGCGACAAACGCACCTCCCATGCCCTCGGCGCGAGCCCCGACGCCGATTTTCAGAAACGTGGCCATGGCCGTACCGGCGCGCTGCCCGCCCAGGACGGGGATGAGCTGGGCCACAGAATTGCTGGCCCCAAAGCCCAGGAAGCAAATCACCAGAAGTGCTGTTTTCACCGGCTGCTTCACACTGCCCTCTGCAAGTGAAGTTCAGTCACGTCAAAATCGCACGCTCAGGCCCACCCGGATGTTGCGCGGGTTCAGGTAGCGCGCAGGGTTGAACGGGTAGGGCTTCAGCGGCGCCTGCCGGTCCGGGTAGAGCGGATCGTTCCAGCTCGGAGGTGTCGGGTCGCCGAGCTCGTAAGCCCGCCCGGTCACCGGGTTGATGATGTCCGAGTTCTTGCGGTCGAACAGATTCAGCACTTCCACGGAGAACACCAGTTCGAGACCGCCGACTTTGAAGTACTTGTTGAAATTCGCATTCAGCCAGATCCAGGGCGAAGCCACCTTGCCCCAGGGGTCGTCCGGTTCGCCGTTGTGATCCAGGTCGTCGTCGTACTCCGGGCGCCCGTCGGGCAGCACGTTCCCCGTCGGGTAGTACGGCGTGTAGCGCTTGCCGGCCTGCCCGAAGAAGTTCAGGCTCAGGCTCCAGTCGTCCGGAACCTTGAAGAATCCGAAACGCGGCCCTTTGCCCTTGGGCATGTTGAAGGTTGCGTAGGCGGAGATCTGCCAGGGCCGGTCCCAGATGAGGTAGTTTTCCTTGATCGGCTTCTCGTTCAATTTGCCCTGAACCACCAGAGCCGCGTCTTCGGGAGAGCTGCTCTTTCCCGTCGCCAGCGAGTACGACGCACTGATCGAGCCGGAAAGGTAGCGACCCGCACGTTTCCGGTACTCCACCTCGATGCCGCGGGCCCGGGAGTAGTCCAGATTCAGGTAGGTGATCAGGGTTCGTCCAGCCAGTCGCCCTCGCCCGCGGAACGTGACCGTGGTGACGTAGTCGAAAATGTCCTTGTAGTAAGCTGTCACGCTGAGGACGTCGTTCTGCGTGAACTTGTGCCGCAGACCCAGCTCGTAGGCAACCGTCGTCTCGGGGTTCAGGTTGGGGTTGCCGAACTTCTGGAACGTGGACTTGGCGCTCGTTTTGCCCAGCTTCGCGTAGACGAACTGCGGCTTCGGCCGCTTGGAAAAGTGGCCGTACGAGAAGAACAGCATCTGGTTGTCGCTCACCGGGTGGGAAATGCCCACGCGCGGGCTCAGGCGACCTTTCCAGCGACGACCGAAGAAATTGAACGTGTCCTCCTTGAACCGCCGCCGCGTTTCCTCCGAAATGGTCACGATGTCGGGGTTGTTGACGGCGTCTTCCACGAACTTGCCGGGAAACCAGTAGTCGAAGCGCACCCCGAGGTTGGCGATCAGCCCCTTGAACGTGATGTTGTCCTGCACGTAAAAGGCGCCGTAGTTGGGAAAAACGCGGTACAGGTCGTTGTTCAGGCCGAGCCCGCCGAACCAGGGTTTGTAGATGTCGATGAGCTGCATGTCGGCGTAGCTCATCTCGAGACCGGTCTTGAACTTGTGCTGCGTGCCGCGCAGGCTGGTGAGGTCCACTTTCAGCGTCCACTCGTCCACAAAATGGTCGTGCCAGGTGAACGCGTTGCCGTAGTCCCAAAAGCCATCGCCCGGAATCACGGAAATGATCGAGCTGTCGCTGTTGAAGAAGTACTGGATCGGCCGTGTAACGATGTCCTGGGGCTCCACGTATTGGGACCAGTGCAGACCGTGGGCGTCGGCGCGCAGGTGCGTGAAGTAGCGCGACA
>JAADFT010000327.1 GCA_013152765.1 Calditrichota bacterium
AGGTGTGTGTGGTACGGGGTCACTGGAAAATTGACTGCCAGAGGAAGACCCGTGTCGAAATCCCAGATTTGCTGGTCCACCACACTTGTTTCCACCGCTTCTGCCGGAGCGATGATGCCGGCCACGTTCAGCCCAGCCGGAGGTGAAGCCACGGGCACGCCGACTGCTTCAGTCGCGCTGAGGGTGTTCACAATGGTGTCGCGGTGCTCGAAAACGCTGAACTCGAGCTGGCCGGTCTGCGCAGCCACGGAAAGGGCGGGAGAGTGACTGGACAGGCCGGTTACTCCTGTGGCCACGTCCGTGACTTTGTAAACCTGCCCGGTGGCCAGATCGAGCCGGTAGATGTTGCTGAACCCGTCGGGGTCTGCGATGAAGTACAGGGAGGCGCCGTCAGGGCTGAACTGCGGGTTGATGTGCTTGCCGACCGGGAAGATCTCCAGGATTTTCGTCGTGCCCGTCTCGAGATTCAGGAATCCGATTTGCAGCCCGTCGTGAGAAAGTCGGGTCAGGTCTGTGGCTGGCCCTTCGTCGGTCGCGAAAGCGATCGTGGTGCCATCTGGTGACCAGGCGGGCTGAATCTGCCCGTAACGGTCGTTTGTCAACTGAATCAGCGAGTCGGTGGCCAGGTCCCACAGGTACAGGTCGCTGATGCCGCCCTTTTGCCCCGAGAAAGCGATGAAGCGGCCGTCCGGCGACCACGCCGGGCTGGACATGGCCCCGACGCCGGGGAACCCGCGTTGTCGAATCAGTTTCCTCCGCTCGATGTCGAAAATGGCCAGCTCGTTGTTGCCCTTGGCGTAGACAACGGTGGCAAACCTCTTCGAATCCGGCGACCAGGTGCCGCTGGAGCTCACGAAACTGATGGCGTCGAAGTGGAAGTTCCGCTCCGAACTGCTCAACTTTTTCAGCATCTTGCCGGTGTACGCGTCGGCCAGCCAGAGGTCAATCGAAAAGATGTCGCGCTCGGACATCACGGCAATGTAGCGGCCGTCGGGACTGATGGCCGGTGCCAGGTTTGTGGAACTGGCGTGCAGATCTTTGGCCAGGATTGTGTGACCGGCTTCCCGGGGCTTTTGTTTGCCTGCGATCAGAGGGGAGTAGGTTTGCACCAGTTCGCGCTTCCACTGAGCGGAAAGGGAATCAGCGGGCATGTGAAGCAGCGAGTCGATTGCGGATCTGGACCCGACAGCCAGCGCAGCCCGGAAGAGCCTGGCCACCATGTCGTCTCCCCAGCGACCGCCGACGTAGGCGAGTAGAGCCTGGCCGAAGCGGTACGGGAAGTAGCGCGGGTTGGTTTCCAGGTCCTTGATGGTCGGCACGTCGTCGAACAGGACGGCGTCGCGCAGCCACATGGCCGTGTGGGCGTCCAGGTGACCGAGGGAGAAGTACTCGGCCATGCCCTCCACGATCCACAGGGGCAACCGCTGCATGGCGTTCAGGTTGCTGCGGCCGCCCGAAGAGACGATGTCGAACTGAAAAGCGTGCACCAGTTCGTGACCGATCACGTGGTCGTCGTCACCAAGGATGCCGGTGAAGGGCAGGACGACACGGTCTTTCAACGGTTCCGTCACGCCGCCGGTGCCTTCGCTCAGCATCTCGCTGATGGCGTTGGTCTGCTGGAAATCCGGCTGGTCGGCGTAAAACAGGATGGGTTTTTTGACGGCAAACGTGTGCTGGAACACGTGCGAGTGACGTGTGTACCAGCGCTCGGCCATGCGGGCGCCGTCGAGCGCTGCGCGTGTTTCTTCCGGGTAGAAGTACACGTTGAAATGCGGTGTGTGCATGATCTGAAAGTGGAAGGTTTCGTACTTGACCTTGTTGCGGCCGAAGTACTGCGCCCACAGCGCTGCCGGTAGCAGCAAGAGCAACAACGTAGCGGACGAGACAACTCTACTTGTTTTCATCCTGCCGTCCTTTCGTGAAAATGGCGACTCCCTGCAAAACCTTTCCAGACCGACATCCTGTTTCAGCCTGGCTGGCCGATTCAGCACCGGGCTCTGGTCGGGCTGCCCTCATCGTCTGAAACCCGGGTAGTTTGGCGAGTACAGCATCCTTTTGCGGCGGATCAGGAGCTTGCCATCCTTGACGAACGGCTCCCCGCGTTCACTCAGGTGTTCGATCAGCCGGTCTCTCCACTCGCGCAGTACGCCCTGGTAACCCGGGTCGCCTGCCAGGTCGTGAAGCTCCCCCGGGTCTTCTTCGAGGTGGAAAAGTTGTTCTCGACCGTCGTAGGCGTGGAAAATGTACTTCCAGCGTCCGTCGGTCATGCCGTTCCAGTGGTTTTCAACGCTGTAGCACACGTCGTGCTCCATGTCGATGGCTTCGCGCCAGCTCTGAGTCTGCCCGCGCACCAGTTGCAGCAGGCTGCGGCCGTCGACGCCTTCAGGCACCTCAGCGCCCGCGGCGTCGAGGAAGGTGGGGAGGACGTCGCGGAGTTCCACGGGCAGGTCAATCTGCTGGCCGCGACGCTCGTCGTAGCCGAAACTGGCTGGCCAGCGAAGGATCATCGGGATGTGAGTCGAACCTTCGTAGGCGTACGATTTGCGCCAGAGGTTGTGGTCCCCGAGCATGTCGCCGTGGTCGGCGAAAAAGATGATGAGCGTGTTGTCGTACCAGCCTCGTTCTTTGAGAACGTCCAGGATGCGTCCAATTTCTTCGTCCACGAAGCTCACGTTGCCGTAGTAACCGTGCCGCGAGCGCCTGGCCTGGTCCACGCCGAGATTGCCGTGCCAGAGCGTGGTGGGAGGCGGAATCTTGTGAGGCGCAAAACGCGCCGCCCACTTGCCGATGTGCGGCTCGGGCATGTCGGCATCCTGGTACATGTCCCAAAATCGAGGTGGTGGGTCGTAGGGGCTGTGGGGACGTTCGAACGACACCTTGAGCATGAACGGTTCCGGGCGGTCGTACTGGCGCAGAAAGTCGACGGCTGTCTGCCCAATCCAGTGCGTCGGATGGAGCTCTTCCGGAAGGATGTAAGGCCATGCGCGGTAGTCGTTCCAGCCCAGCCCGGTGGCGTCCGGATTTTTCCCGGGGGCCGCTTTCATGAACCAGCGGTGGTAGTCGCTGATGAAACCAGGCGATTCCACCCGGCCCGATTCGTCCAGCAGGGTCCCGTGGAAACCGTGCAATGTGCGCTGCGGGTACCAGTGCATTTTGCCGATGCCGAACGTGTAGTAGCCCGCCTCGCGCACTAACCGGGGCAGCTCCACCCGGTAGTGCGGTGCCACGCGGCCGTAGCCCAGCATCCCGTGGTGCCACGGCGACATGCCGGTGAGCAGACCAGCGCGCGCCGGCGTGCAGGTTGGCGTCGAACTGTACGCGCTGGTGAACACGATTCCCTCGCGAGCAACGGCGTCGAGGTTTGGAGTCTGGACAACGCGGTTGCCCATGCATCCGAGACAGTCGAAACGCAGTTGGTCAGCCATCAAGAAGAGGATGTTTGGTTTGCTGCTGGAAACTGCGTTTGCGGGCTGGACGAGAAGCCCGGGAGCGAGGGCGAGACTTGCTGCCCCGGAGCTGGCGGTCTTCAGGAACTGACGTCTGGTCATGTCTTTCGCACGGCTGGTTGCCATTGTCGCCCCTCCTGGTGGCAGAACTTCGCAAACAGCGTTCGTGCGACGTGGGTCGCAATCTCGTACGGTTGTTGAACGCCGTCAAAATACGGAAGCTCGGGCGAAAATGCAAATCTTCGTAACTTATTCACGGTTGCAGTCCAGAGGAAGTAAGCGAAATACACGGGTAATCCTGACCGGCGGCGGAGAAGGGGCTGCGTGCGCTGAGGGCTGCCCGGAAGCGTGATTCACGAAGGTTGGGCGTTTTCAGCGAGGAAAGTCAGCTTTGTTGAGCAAGTTCACAAAATCGAAGCGAATGCAGACCCGGGCCTGCTTCCCGTTGACCCGAAAAGGTCGGGACTTCCACTCGCTGCTTCAAGAGAAAACCCGACGGGAGACGCTTCGAGGACCGG
>JAADFT010000328.1 GCA_013152765.1 Calditrichota bacterium
AGTTGAGCGATCGCCTGGTTCAGATACCCAAGACGGAGGTAGGCGCTCCCCAGATTGAAGCGGGCCACGAGGTCGGACGGATCCACGCGAACAGCCGTTTCGTAGGCTTTGCGGGCCAGATCCAGTTTGCCCATCCGGTCGTAGGTCAAGCCCAGCGTCGCGTGGGCGCGCGCAAGGGTAGGGTCACGTCGAATCGCCTCCCGCAAGGCGGCGATGGCCAGATCGTACTTGCCCTGCAGTCGGTAGGCGTTGCCAAGGTTCACGTAGGCCGCCGCGTAGTTCGGCTGGAGCCGAATCGCTTCTTTGAACTCAGCCACCGCCGAGTCCACCTTCCCAAGGTGGTACAAGCACGTGCCGTAGTTGTTGTGTAACGTCGGGTCGTAAGGCACCGACTCCAACGCCTTGCGGTAGAATTCCGCAGCGCGGTCGAAGCGGCCCTGGTCTTGCTCTCGGGCAGCTTTCTCAGCGTAGTAGGCTGCAATTCGGCCCGCGTCGTGGTGAAGCTGTTCCTCGATGGTCTTCGGGTGCTGGGTGCAGGAGATCAGTGTCCCCAAAAGGATGGCACTGAAAATGAGACAACGTTTAACGCTGCAGAGAACGCGCATCAGCACTCCCGATGAACCCGAAGTGTAGAACAAAAAGCTACTCCTGCCACGAAACTCGTCGTCCACCTTTCGCAGTGCCTACGGCGAAGACCACTGGTCCTGCGGCTAATCCGAAGCACTTGGTTCAAAGGTCTACTCCCGGTGCAGAACCACACCCCCGATCGGGACACGACGGACGGTGACGCAGGGGCTTCAAGTGAGCCACGTAAATTCCACGTCCCGTCCGGCTTCGGCCGGTAGAAAACGCAGGCGGAACCGATCGCCGGCCCTTGGTGTCCACACGTAGGACCAGTTCGAACACCTGGCCGCTTCGCAAACCGTGCGTCCTTTGTGCGTAACTCGCAAGCCGAAGATCAGCAGGTCGCCCGGTTTACCGGAAAGGTCCACGTCGCTAACCTGCAGCCCCGATCCAAAACGCCACACAGCTGCTGTGTGAGCGAGCTCGTTCTTCCGCTCTTCGAACAAGCCCGAGACCAGAGCACCCTCCAGCTTCCTCACAACATCCGGAGTGACGACCTCGTCAGCGTACTCTTCCACGTACGCGAGTCCGAACCGGAGTTCACCCCCGTCCGGGAGAACCAGATTCGGCTCGAACTGCAAATGGTCCAGGACCCACAGATCTTCGTCAAAGAGCAGCTGGCCGTAGAACTCGTGCACCAGCACGTCCACGGGCTCGGGTGGCGCGAAGTCCAGGATGTCGGTCTCTACGACCTGCACGTTCGGCAGTTCTGCCAGACGCTGGCGCGCCAGTTCAGCAAGAAGCGGGTTGTGCTCCACAGCGTACACCGTGCGGGCACCCATCCGCGCGAGCATCTCGGAGAAGATGCCGAGACCACAACCCGCCTCCACGCACACAGCGCCGCGAATCAGGTGAGCATGCCGCCGCAACAGTCGCGAAAACGCCGCCGTGCGCTCGTCGTCATCGTAGATGCTAACGAACGCCAGCAGATCGTCAATCTCACGGTAGCGCCTTTCGGGCAGTTGATTCAGAATGTCCATCTTTCTGCTCGCAGCTCTGCGTGCGGAAACAAACCATTAGCCCGATCTTGCCACGTTCGTGGACTGACAGGTTCGCTCGCTCCGGCGGGCGTAGATCGTAAACGGAAAAGCCACGTTGCCTCTTCGCCTTGTCCAACCAAACCTGAGGCAACTGATTTTGCCAGCTCAGAATGTTGCTGGTTCTACCCTCGGTAAAGTCCGCTTCAGCGGACGCACCCTCCAATTAGCCCGGCGATTTGATCCCCGGGCGGCAAAGCCACCGCGCGTCTTTGGCTTTGTTTAGGCGAATCTGACGTAGTAGGCCTAGGCTGTACCGCCGGAACAAGCCGTTAGCTTAGCCTCGGGGCGTCGTGGACGAAATGAATTCCGTCCTACCCTGGCGCTCCGGAAAAGAGTCACCGCGACACCACGCTCAGAACTTCAATTCACTCCCGTCGCCGAGTTCCGGCGGAGACTGAGCCAGTTTCAGAGACCGCTCGTAGATGCTCTCCAGAGGCACAATCTTCTCCTTGCTGCCCTGGCGCAGGTAGATCGGCGTCTTGTACAGGGGACACGACACGCGTACCGTAGTCGGGCCCTCCACCACGTTCGTCGGATTCCAGTAGTCAATCCAGCGACCACGTGGCAGGTAGACGTCGCGCTCCTGAGCGCCTTCTTCGATCACAGGCGCCACAAGGTAGTCGTCCCCGTAGAAGTACTCGTCCCACACGTCCCACGCGTGCGGATCATCCGGGAATTCGTAGAACAGAGGCCGGACAATCGGGTGTCCGAGTTTGTGTGCCTCCTCAGCGTAGCGGTAGCTGTAATCTTTCAGATGGTCGTGCAGGATGGCGTACATGCGCCAGGTGGCGATCAGCTCCGCGTCGTAGTGAGGCTCAAACGGCATGTCCCACGGAGCACGGTCGCTCGTGGGTCCCACCTCCATGATGGGGCAAAACGCGCTGAAACCGAGCCAGCGGGCCAGCACTTCGCGGTAGGTGGGCTTGGCGTACCCACCCGTGTCCGAGCCCCAGACCGGGAAGCCAAGAATGGCGTTGCGCTGGACAGCGATCACCATGTTTCGCAGGCCGAGGAATGTGTTGGTGGCGTCGCCGCCCCAGAACGCCGCGTAACGCTGCGAACCCGTGTAGGCCGCGCGCGGCATCAGTACGAAATCGTCGTCGCGGTACTTCTTCGTCACGTCGTACGTGGCGCGGACGTACTGCACAGGGTAAGCGTTGTGGATTTCGGCCAGACTACGACCGTCGCTGGCCTGCACGTCGCGACTCCAGGGTACAATTTCCTCGGAACGGTCGAGCTTGAAGCCGGCTACACCGTCCTTCAGCACCTTGGCCACGTAGCCGTGCCACCAGGAAACAGCATCCTTGTTCGTGAAATCGATCAACACTCTGCCGCCATCAACCTTGAGCAGCAAATCGACGAGCTGTTCCGGGCTCAGTCCCTGGACGAACTTGCGGAACTTGCGGCGCGCAAGCCTCACAGCCCGCGCGTCCTCGGCCGAAATGCGCTGGTCAAAAAGATCGCGGCTGAGGCGAGCGACCAGCTTTGCTGGCAGTTTGTCCACAGACGCCAGCATGGCCTTGTGAACGCTCTCAACCCCTTCCGGAGTGGAGAGCTTCATACCATCCTGCTTGATGCCCAGCAGGGACATGCGAATTGAGGGCAGGAAGTAGCCGTTCAGGAGAGCTTCGCGCGCCATGTCGCCGACTACCCACGGAGCGATCCAGACCAGCATTTTCATGCCCCTGGAGTCAAGCCACTTGATCATCTCCCGAGCATGTGGGAAACGCGTGGAATCCCACTCGAACGCCTCGTAGCCCCATTGTCCTTTCGCCCAGGGACGGTCAATCCAGTAGACCGAACAGGGGATGTCGAGTTTTGCCATCATTTCCACGTCTTCGTAGACCTGCGAGTTGATGGGGCCACGGTAGGGAGTGCCGTCGTAGAGCGTGTCCAGGTTCACGTGTTCATCGCGCCAGCGCCACGGGCCAAACGCCCACTTCGGCGGCAGAAAAGCGGGCCCCACGACTTTGGCGTAAGCCTCGAGAATCTTCTCCGGCGTGCCCGCAGGAAAAACGTGGTAGCTAAGGTCCGGCCCATCGAAGCGGAACCAGACCGCCTCAGGATCCTGCTTGGCCATGTCGAATTCGCCAGTCCACGTGCCTTCAACGAGAAGCCCGTAGCCAGCACTGCTCAGGTAAAAGGGTGTGTAGATCGAGATCGTGCCGATCGTGAGCATCTTCACGTGTTCGCCGCGGCGGTCGAGGGCGACTTTCACATCGGGGTTCCGGGGCACGTGGTCGTCGTTGCTCACCGCTCTCTCGGTCAGGCCGTGAAAGTGCTCCTTCGGGCTGGCTCT
>JAADFT010000329.1 GCA_013152765.1 Calditrichota bacterium
CGGCTGTCAGCTCTTCTTGCCCCTGAAAATCCTGGCGCCAGCGAGCCACAGCGCCACAATCAAAATGTAGGCAAAACCCGCGCCGACAAGGCCGAACTTGATCAAAGCGGCAGTTCTGGCCACGCCTGGCAGGGCCGAACTGGAAGAGCCAAGCAGCAGCCGAATCAACGCCACGTTCTCTACGGCGTCAAGGGCTCCGGCTACGAACTGGAGCCACACCACCGGCAGCCCAACTAAGGCGACGCAGGCCACCACCGGCCGAATCCTCTCAGCGACGAACGACACGGTCAGTGCGAGGAGAACGCTGTACGAGACCAGGAAGAGGTAGTCGATTCCCAGGCTCAGGCCAGCGGCTGCACGGGCTCTGTCGTTGCTCCACGAGGCCAGGATCGCCGCGCTTGCGGCCGGCGAGCCCGCCAGCTCAAAACTGACGATTCCATTTGGGGCTGCCTCGGTGCGAAGAGGCTGATCGAAGCTGTTCAACGCCAGCCAGAGAACAACAGTCGCAACGAGAGACAGCAAAAACAGATTCCGACGCGCTTTTGGCGGCAAGGTTCTGAAAGGAAACGGCATGCCTACCTCCCTCGACAGGACACGAAGCTGCGTTCAGCGAATCAGCCCGTTGACGCTTGACACTGATTGGAGAACCCTCGGCTACATTTGGCGGTGTGGTTTTTCCCCGACCCGAGGAAACCGGTTGTGTGAGCTTCGGGATCGGCCGGAGAAAGCGCCACAAAGGATCAGAGACTGCTTCTGTTACTCGTTTCCGGCGGGCGCGGAGGCAGCGGTTGATTTGCTCGACACTCGCGCCATTCCCCGGGCCACACTCTGGGCCGCCAACCCGACCAGCAGGCCAGCAAGTGCTGCGCTGAGCAGTAGAGTGGACGCGATGGCAAACACGGCGGCGCTGCGAATCAGGAACGCCCAGGCCACGGCAAGCTGACCGACCGCGTGACAGAACGCTCCAACCAGTCCGACTCCCACGAGACTTAAGGGAGGCTTGAACCAGCGGTACGCAACCACCATCCCGAGGAGAGCGCACGCGCCGCCCACTACGGAAAACAGAAATGCCACGTTGCCAAACGTGCCGAGTAAAAGGGCGGCGAGCAGGATGCGCAGAGATGCTACAAGCACGGCCGGCCACACTCCGAGTAACTCGAGAGCTACAAGAGTGACCACGTTGGCGAGACCTGGGCGAACCCAGGGTAAAGGACGGGGCAAGACGCCTTCGAAGACGTAAATCACAACACCTGTGGCCGTGAGGAGAGCGATCAGAGCGATTCTTCGGACGGAGGGGGATGTGGTTTTGCGCGGCACGCTGGTCAGCCTGCAAGTGGGTCCGTTCCACGCGTCACTGGGTAACGCAGTCGAGACTGGAGACGCTCCCACGGTGTACCTGAATAACGAGCCGGTTTGGGGCGCAAACGATGACTCCGCCGAGGGGCGTGACCGGACGCTCGTAGACGCAAACTTTGTCCGGACAGCTCGACCGCACGACGCGAATCTTGCCGCCGTGCACCTGCACCACCACGGGGCCGAGGGGCGCCGGGATGGTGTACTCGCCTTCCTGGTCGAACCGGAGGGAGAAAACTGGCTTGCGGTCGATGGTCACTACCGCTTCGCGAGCAGGTTCAAAACCGCTTCGCGCTGCAAACGCTGCCCCTGCGCTCAGCAGCAAGATCGTGGCGAAAACCAGGCGGTCTGCAAGGGTCGTGAGCGACCGAACTGTGCGCAGCCACTCCCGCATCAGCGCAGCGACTCCAGAGCTTTCAACCGCATTTCAGCGCGTCGTTTGTACTCCTTGGCCCCACGGTGATTCGGGTTGATTTCCAGAGTTTTGTCCATTTCCTCGATGGCCGACAGGTAGTCCTCGGCGGCGTAGAAGCTGATGCCCCGGTTGAAGTGTGTTTCCGCAAGCTCGTTCAGGCGCTGCTGGCACTTCTCCACGTACTCCAGGGCAGTCGGGTTGTCCGGGTTGTTTTCCAGAACCTGGGTGAACATGGCCATGGCGCGCACGTAGTCGCCCTGGGCGTAGCTTTCTTCTGCTTTACGGAGGAGCTCGCGCAGGCCGATCATGTTGAACGTCTGCTTGCGCATGCGCTTGGCGCCCGCGTGAGTCGGGACGTAAACCAGAGCGCGCTCAAACTCCTGCAGCGCCCGGTCGTAGTTCCCCTCCTGGAAGTAGCGCATGCCTTCCTGGTAGTGATTTTCCGCCCGGCGAACCATTTCCCGGCGGACCTTTTCGTCGTACTTGCTCGCTTCCTTGTGCGTTGGCACAATGGCCATGACCTGTCGAAACGCCGCTCGTGCCTGCTTCAGCCTGCCCCGAGCAAAGGCCTCTTTGCCCTCGCGCATTTTTCGTGCGATGTAGGCGTCCACTTTCGGCTGCAGCTCGATCAGCTTCTTGCGCGCCAGCCGGTTACCGTTGTCCACTTCCAGCACCTTACGGAACTTGATGCTCGCCTGCACCGCGTTGCCACGTTTCGCCAGCTCCTCGCCTTCCTGAAGAAGTCGATCGATCTTTTTCTCCAGGGTCTTCTTCTCGGCTGAGATTTTGTCCAGGTAGTTCTTGGCTTCCTCGTAGTCTGGATCGAGGTTCACGGCCTGAGCGAATTCCTCGTAGGCCCGGGTGAGGTTGCGCTGGCGGTAAAAACCGAGGCCGCGGAGGAAGTGGTCTTCCGCGAAGCCGTGCAGGATGGCCTTGGTCCGTTCCAGGTAGTCCTGCGCCCCCTGGTGGTTGGGCTTGATGAGCAAAACGCGCTCGAACACGCTACGGGCTTTTTCGTAGTCTTCGTTTTCGTACAGCTTGATGCCGGTCTGGAAAGCCTGGTTGATCGTGGCGTCGACGGCCGGCTTGAGGGCCAGGAGTTTGCGCTTGGCTTTCTCGTGCTTGGGGTTACGCTTCAGAATCTTGCTGTACTCGAGGGCGGCGTTCACAAACTCGCCATTCTGGCGAAGCTGCTCGGCATGCCGGTAAATGGAGTCGAGTCGGGCGTCCTCCTGATCGACTAAACGACGCACGGTGGCGTAGTAGGCCCACGCGCGGGAATCTTCGGGGTTGTACGTCACGGTTTTTTCGAACTCTTCGAGAGCCTGGCGAATTTTCTTTTTCTTCAGGTCGGCGGTGCCCTGAGCGAAATGGCGGTCCGCCAGGGCGAAGGGGTCTTCGCCCAGATCGAACTGAAACGACGCCAGCAGCCGTCCCAGTTGAGCGCTGTAGGCCACGTCGAACGTCAGTTGCTGCCAGTGTAGCCGGAAGCCGACACCCATTTTGTGGATGTTCCAGTCTCCGACGCCGAAGAAGAAAGCGCTGCGGTTACCTAAGGGCACCTCCAGCCCGGTGCTGAATCTGGAGTCACCGCCGCTCAGGTGCTCAGCAAGGTGAAAACGCGGGCCGCCTTCGACGGGAAGGTAGGAGAGACCGTAACGGAATTCGCGCTGACAACGCCTTGAGCCCAGAGGCAATCCCACGTAGCTGATGCCGACCTGCAGGTCTTCCCCGATGCTGTGGGCAAATCGATTCAGGGCCCCGAGCCAGCCAGGACCGGCGTTGCCCGGCACCGGCCGCCAGGCTAACCCCAGTCCGTACGAGAACCACGAGACGCTGTCGCCGGAGCTCAGCGCCAGGTGCACACCGGCGTTGAACCCTGGCAACAGACTTTTTGCCCACCCAAGCAGGCCGTTGTCCGTTCGCTCGCCGTTCTTGAGGTGCGTTTGCCACAGGTTCAGGCCGAACGCTCCTCTGACAGGATCGAAGATACTGGCGCCGAGAAGACGAAGCTGGTAGGTGCGGTTGAGGTCGAAAAAGGCGCTGTACTGCCGCACTTCCGCCAAACTGGCCGGATTCCAGAACGCAGCCGAAGCGTCGTCCGCTGTTGCCACAAGGGAGCCGCCGAGGCCGACCGAACGGGCGCCAGGCACGACCTCAGCAAATTGCGCGTGCAGCGCAGCTGGTGCCAG
>JAADFT010000330.1:0-3953 GCA_013152765.1 Calditrichota bacterium
CTTGCACCTGAGAACCACTGAATCCACCAAGCCGAGATTCCAGCCCACTGCGACGAAAGCGGTGGGCTTTTTTGTTGCCAATTCTTCTCGGGGACGAAGGGCGGTGACCCTTGTGTGAACGCCCGGTCGAGTCAGCGGGCTGACTGGTTTGCGGGTAGGATTAGGTCGTCTGGCGCATTTCCACGGGACGTTCCCACAAAGACAAACCGCTGAGGAGAGGCATCCATGCTGGAACAGAACCACGACGATCTGAAAATCGGCGAACTACCCGAGCTGCGAATCGTCTCGACCCAACAGATTGTTTTCCACGAAGAGCCCGACATTGAGCGCGTCGCCCGTCTGGTGGAGCGCTTCAGCGCGGACGGCGTGCTGAAAAACCCACCGGTGGTGGCGAGGACAAAGCGAGACAGCCGGCTCATCCTGCTGGACGGTGCGAACAGGGTGACGGCTCTGAGAAAACTGGATTTTCCCGACGTCCTGGTGCAGGAGGTCGATCTCGAGGATCCGAAGCTGATCCTGCACCACTGGCACCATGCGCTGGAACATCTGAGCCGCGAGAAATTGATCGAGCACGCCCGGAACATCGACGGCGTGACAGTCGAGGAAGCGGATCTACCTGGAGAAACGCCGGGCCTGCTGTGCTGGATCGCTTTCGACGAGGGCGACGCCGTGACCGTGCTGGGCTCGGAGGATCTGCTGAAGCGGGTGGAGCAACTTCGCGCGTTCACGTCCCTGTACCACAAGCACGCCTACATGGACCGGGTCAGCTACACGAACCTCGAGCACCTGCGGCGAAACTACCAGTACTTTACCGCCATCGTTAGCTTTCCGGGCTTCAACAAGGAAGAGCTGCTGGCGCTGACCGACGCAGGTGTGCTGCTTCCGAGCGGGGTCAGCCGGGTGCTGCTTCCGAAACGAGCGCTGCGTTTCAATCTGCACCTGGACATGCTTAGGTCCAGACTGAGCCTGGAAGAAAAGAACCTCTGGCTTCAAGAAACCATCCAGCAGAAAATCGCCGACAAGAGCATCCGGTTCTACCGCGAGCCGACGTTCTTCTTCGACGAGTGACAAACGGAATTGAGAAACCGCGCAGTTGTTAACCAGGAGAGGAGGTAAACATGGCAGAACCCACGAAAATCGTGCTGCCGGAAAGCGAGATCCCGAAGCAGTGGTACAACATTCAGGCCGATCTTCCCGGTCCGACGTTGCCGCCACTGCACCCGGCGACCAAGAATCCGGTAGGCCCCGAGGATCTGTCGCCGATCTTCCCGATGGCGCTGATCCAGCAGGAAGTCAGCACAGAGCGTTTCATCCCCATTCCCGAGGAAATCCTGGACGTGCTGAGCCTCTGGCGGCCGACGCCCCTGTTCCGCGCCAGACGGCTGGAGAAGGCTTTGGGCACGCCCGCGCACATCTACTACAAGTACGAGGGCAACAGCCCGCCCGGGAGCCACAAGCCCAACACGGCGGTGGCTCAGGTGTACTACAACATGAAGGAAGGCGTGAAGCGAATCACGACGGAAACCGGTGCGGGCCAGTGGGGTAGCGCGCTGAGCTTTGCTGGCAAGGTGTTCGGCGTGGAGATCAAGGTGTACATGGTGCGGGTGAGTTTCGAGCAGAAGCCCTACCGCAAATCGATGATGCACGCCTGGGGCGCCACCGTGGTGCCGAGTCCGAGCCCGGACACCGAGTACGGGCGCAAGGTGCTGGCCGAAAATCCCGACACGCCAGGCAGCCTGGGCATTGCCATCAGCGAGGCAATCGAGGACGCCGTAAGCCGCGAGGACACCAAGTACTCCCTCGGCAGCGTGCTGAACCACGTGCTTCTGCACCAGACCGTGATCGGCGAAGAGGTGCACAAGCAGATGGAAATCGCCGGCGAGTACCCGGACGTGCTGATTGGCTGCGTCGGCGGTGGAAGCAACTTCGCCGGTTTCGCGTTCCCGTTCCTGCGCGACAAGATCGCCGGGAAGGAAATGAAGGTGATCGCCGTCGAACCGAAGGCTTGCCCGACGCTGACCAAGGGACCGTTCGCGTACGACTTCGGCGACACTTCCGGTCTGACGCCGCTGCTCCCGATGCACACGCTGGGACACACGTTCGTGCCGCCGAAAATCCACGCGGGCGGCTTGCGGTACCACGGCGTGGCGCCGCTCATCAGCAAGCTGGTCCTCGAGGGGCTGGTTGAGCCGCGCGCCTACGGCCAGCGAGAGGTGTTCGACGCGGCCGTCCTGTTCGCGCGCACCGAGGGCTTCATCGTGGCGCCCGAGACGGCTCACGCGGTGAAGGCCACGATCGACGAGGCGCTGAAGGCGAAGGAAGAAGGCAAGAAAAAGGTCATTGCCTTCAACCTGAGCGGCCACGGACACTTCGACATGTCGGCCTACGACGCCTACTTCAACGGTCAGCTCGAGGACTACGAGCTGCCCGAGGAGGAGATCAAGAAGGCTCTGAAGGTCGTGGAGGACTACCCGAAACCCGAGGTGTAGAACCGAGGGTTACTCAACGCACGGCGGACGTCGGCAGCGACCGAGGAAAGACAGAGGGCTGAAGGAAAAGGGAGTTCCTTCGGCCCTTTTGTTTTGCAGCAGCGGGTGGAAAAGCCGTCTGGCTGGGCTCAAGTCGGTTGGCAAATTGGCGGCGAGTGCGGCAGTTTCCGGCGGTCTGACTGCGATCGAAGAAACACCTCGGCTCGAGTTGAAGCCGGTAGCAGTTTCGAGGGACTCCAGAAGACAGCAACGTGGTTGTTCGAGAGGCGGTGAGTCGGTCTGAAGCGCTCCGTGGCGTTAAAGTCTGGCGCGGTAGGACAGGCGGAAGCTTCGAATCGGCTGGAGGTTGCGTTCGATTTGCGTGTAGGCGTAGTTGAGGGCGTTGTCGACTTCGAAAGTAAACACCCCAACTCCTGTGGCCAGGCTGGCGCGCAGGTCAAGAACCTTCTGCGGAACACGCTCGTCGCGCCAGTAGATCTGAACCCGCTCGATGCGACTCACGTAGCGGTAGTCGAGCCCAAACGTCCAGCGCCCGCGGCTCCAGGACAGACTGTTTTGCAGCGTGTGACGGGCCCGGTAGGCAAGCGGCTCGTCCAGGGTGAGATCGCGCGTGTCCAGGTAGACGTAGTTGACGCTGAACCGAGCCGTCCCCTGTAGAACGTGGGTTGCCCCCTGGACACCGATCTCCGAGCCCTGAAGCCGGGCCTCGGTCACGTTGGCGAAACGAACGGTGTTGGTAACGTCCGCCTGGGGCTCGATGAGATCGTGGAAGCGGTCGTAAAACAGCGAAGCGGAAGCGGACAGATTTCCAACACGCTGGGTTACACCGAGCTCAGCCGTCCAGCCGCGCTCGGCTTTCAGGTCCGGATTCGGACGCACCTGGATGCCCGACACGAACGTCTGGCTGTAGGCTTCGGCGATGCTTGCGGCGCGGAAACCGGATCCAACTGCGGCGCGGAACGTGCCAGTGGGAAGGTAGTGCCACACGACGCCGAGCTTTGGACTGAGTTGCCGCTCGACGGACATGCCGTCGCGCCAGTGGAAGTCCTGCCTCACACCCAGGTTGGCAAGCCAGCGGCTGGAGAAATGCCACTCGAGCTGGACGTAGCTGGCCAGGTCTTTTGCTTTCCGGCGCCCGAAGATGTTGGCGCGAACGCGGTCGAAGCGGGTCTCAAACCCGACGGTGAGCGGGTGTCGGTTGGCAAGCAGGTAATCCGTCTGGAACTCGGCCCCGAAGGTGCGGGCACGGGAGTAGTCGTGGCTGTCGTGGAAGTAGTCGGTCCAGTTGTTGGCAAAACTGGACAGCCGCAATCGAAAGGCCAGGTTGCGGCTTTGAACCTTCCGCCACTGAAAAGCGGCGTGCAGCTTTTCCGAGCGGATGTGGTCGCCGATGGCCTCCGGGGCAACCTCGAGCGCGCGACTCTGGTCGGGCCACATGAGGTTGGAACCGTAGTTGTCGGTGCT
>JAADFT010000330.1:4011-4566 GCA_013152765.1 Calditrichota bacterium
GTAGCCGTTCTGCTGGTAGCCCATCGACTCAGAACGCTTGACGTTGACCAGAAAGCCCACCGGGCCCACTCGCCGCGAGTGACTGAGTGACCACTCCGAGAAACGCAGCCAGCGGTCGGTCCACTGCCAGTCGGGGTAGGGAGGACGGTCGTAAACCCCAACGAGGGTGCGGAACGTGGTTTCGGGCACGTCGCCGGGCTCTCGCGTGGTGACGTTCACAACTCCGCCAAGCGCGCTCGATCCGTAAAGCGCTGACCCGGCTCCTTTGACCACCTCGACCCGCTCCACCTGATCCACCGGAATCACGTCCCACTTGATGTCGCCGCTGTCCCCCGGCATCATGGGCACGCCGTCCACGAGGAAAAGCACCCGCGATCCAGCTCCCATGTTGTAGCCGCTCGAGCCGCGAATGTTCACCTGGTTGTTCACGAGGGTAACACCGGGGGCGACGGCCAGGAACTCGTCCAGGTTCTGGTAGTTGCGCGTGCGGATGTCCTGCGCAGACAAAATCGAGACGCTGACCGGGGCATCCTGGACGCTCTGGTAGCGTTTGGA
>JAADFT010000331.1 GCA_013152765.1 Calditrichota bacterium
AGCCTTTCGGAGACATGGCCCAAACCTCAGGTGACGTACCAGGGCGACACCCTGCGCGTGCTGGGCCAGGGCGCCCAGGCTCTTAGTGGTCAGGGAGCGCTCGTGTGGCTCGTTCTCCACGTCCGCAGCGACGCTCCCGCGGGGACGTCTGTGCCGTTGCTCTTTTTCGATTTCTCGTTCAACAACGGTACCGTTCCCGTAATCGCCTCGGGCACTGTGTGGCGTCTGAAAGATGTGACTCCACCCCACTTCACTGTTCAACCCACGGCAGCGCTCGTGACAGCCCACGGCACCGTGATCGCGTGGGAAACCGACGAACTCACCACGGGTGTAGTGGACTACGGTCCCACCGCGAGCTACGGAAGCTCCGTTCGCGACGACACGGTTCGCACAGCTCACAGCGTAACGCTTGCGGGCCTTGAGCCGTCCACAACCTACCATTTTCGCGTTTCGGCGTGGGACACTGCTGGCAACGGCCCAACCCGGAGCGGCGACCTGGTCTTTCAAACCATCTCAGAGACCGTTACTGTCCGGCTTCCGGAAGTTGAAGCGAGCCGCGGGGCTGAAGTCGACGTACCGGTGATGGTTTCCCAGCTCACTGGCTTTGACGTCAAGAGCTGGACCTTCTCGGTTTCCTTCGATCCCGCCTACCTGAGCCCGTTGGGTGCGACCACGGTCGGCACCTTGAGCGAGGCCTGGGGTTCAGCCGCTTTTTCCGTTGCCGACACCACGGTCACCGTCTCGGCCTCCGGTACACCGCCTCTTTCGGGAGAAGGCATTCTGGTGTGGCTTCGTTTTTCGGTGTCAGGAGCCGCTCAGGTCGGACAAGAACTCGCTCTGCACTGGCTCAATTTCCAGTTTAACTCGGGTTACCCGGGTGCGGCCACTCAGGACGGGGCGGTGCTCGTGAAACCCGGCGAGGTGGCGGGAGGAATCCCGGTGACGCTGCCGGACACCTCCCTCAGCCGCGGTGAGCAAGCCAACATTCCCCTGCGGGTTGGCAACGTGAGCGGCAAGGGAATCTACTCGGTCCAGGGAACACTTCGCTTCCGCAGCCAGGTCGTTCAGGTAAGCGAGGTGCTCTCGACCTCTTCCCTCACCGAGAAGTGGGGCTCCGTCAGCTACACCGCCGGGCCAGACTCGATTCAGTTCAGCATTTCCGGGAGTGAAGCGCTGGCAGACAGCGGCGTGTTGCTCTGGTTCAGGGCGCAAATCCCCGAGGAAGCGACGCCGGGCGACACAAGCACGCTCGCTCTCGTTGATTTCCGCTTCAATCAGGGCAGACCTGCGGCCGCGGTGCGGGCGGGTCGCGTCCGGGTCCGGCAGGAACGCGACGTGATTTCGGGCCGTGTCGTCAACGCACGCACCGAAGCCCCCGTAGCCAACGCCCTGGTGACCGCCGTCGGCGAGACCTCTGGTTCCACGAAAACGGCGCGCAGCAGCGCCTCAGGCGCGTTCCGCGTCACCGGGCTGGACACAACGGAGACGTACACTGTTTGGGCAACTGCGGACAGCTTTACCAGCTCCGACACCCTGCGCGGCGTGGCTCCGGGTGCCCAGAATCTCGTCTTCCGTCTGATCCCGAAGGACGGCCAGATTGCTGGCTGGGTGCGTGAGAAGGGCACTGCTTACCCGCTGAGCGGGGCCGTTCTGGTAGCCGACGACGGTCACGGACACTACGCCTCTGCGAATTCCGATTCGTCCGGCTTTTTCCTGTTGAAAGCTCTCGCCAGACTTTACCCTTACTCGCTCACGGTCACGAAATTCGGCTACCGCGACACCACCGTAGTCGATCTCACGCCCGACACAACCCTAACCGTGCTGCTGACACCGCTTACCGGGAGCATTCACGGCTGGGTCAAACTCCGCGACGGTTCCCCCCTGCCGGAGGTTCCGGTTTACGCGCGGAGCACCACGGTCTCCGCACGGGTCGAAAGCACGACCACGTCTGCACAGGGTGAGTTCACGTTCGAGCGGCTGGTCGTCGATCGCTACCTCGTGTACCCGGTGAAAGCAGGCTACGTGTCCAGGCCAGCCCAGGAAACGGTCACGCTCAACCCGAATGCCACGGTCGAGCTGTCGTTTCAGATGAAGGAGGCCGTACTTGCTGCCCTTGTGCTCGACGGACCGTCGGAAATTCCCAACGACGAGCCGACCGCGTACAGCTACACTGCTCTCACGGACAGCGGTGAAACGATCGTACTGGCGCAGGTTCACTGGCAACTCGTCCCAAGCGCGGCCGGAGCCGCCGTTTCCGGCAAAGTCTACCCAAATCCCGGATTCTTTGGACCAGCGTCGGTGATCGTGACGGATCCGGTCACCGGGATCTCGGACACGCTCGAGGTGCTCATTTACGGCCAGGCCTCGGCTGGAACAGAGACCCGTCTGCACGACGACACAGGTCTCCAGCTCGTTGTGCCGCCCGGCGCCTTCGAGCAGAGCGAGAAAATCTACCTCGAGCGCCCGGACCTCCCGGGCCTGAAGAAGTACGCGAACGAAGGCAGCCAGGTGGGGTTTGCGTACCGATTGCGGCCATCGGGTGTGGAGCTGTCCCAGGCCGCCACCTTGTCGCTTCCGCTTCCGGCGGACCGCAGCAACGGCAGCTTTGTCGTAGCTGAGTGGCGTGAATCGGACGCCACCTGGCAGGAGCTGGAAACAGCAAACGAGTCGGACAGCACGCTCACGGTAAGCGTGACGCACTTCGGGCTGTTTTCTGTGTTGCGCCTGTCCGAGCCGCTGGGTGTCCGCGACGTGCGTTTCGCGCCGAATCCCTTCTCGCCCCTCGTGGACACGGACGGCGACGGCCATCCTGGCGTACGCATTTCTTTTGTCGCCAATTCGAACCGCGCACGCCAGCCGTTCGCGACCGTGACTGTGCACAACGCCCTCGGTCAGGTGGTACGCAAGCTCCTCGACGGTGAGCCGGTGGCCAAGGGTGTACCAACAGTCCTCTACTGGGACGGCCGCACCGACGCCGGTTACCAGGCAAGAAACGGTCGCTACTTCGTCCGCATTCAGGTGCGCGATCCTTCCGGTACCAAAGAGTACCTTGGAAGCATCGTGCTGATCAAATGACAGGGCAACGTCTCGTGAAGGACAATTTGCGAAAATTCGCAGGTCTTGGGCTTTTCCTGGCAGTGCTCGCTGGGGTCACCTCTCCCCTGCCAGCTCAACGCCTCACTGGTCTGGCGGGAGCCTTCGCGCCCCTCGGGGTTTCGGCGCGCACTACGGCCTTAGGCGGAACACGCGTCGTGGCGGCGATCGGCCCTGACGCCCTCTTCGGAAACCCGGCGGCTCTGCCCTTCTACTCGGCAAAGTCCGTGGTTTTTCACTACTTCCGCGTTCTCGGTCTCCTCCCTTACCTTGCCGCAGCCGCCGATTTGCGCCTACCTGACAACTCGTGGGCAGGCGTGGCTCTCTCGTCAAATGGCGACGCACTTTACCGGGAAAACACTCTCGTGCTGGCCTACTCACGTCCCCTCACCTGGCAGGGAAAAGCCGTCGACGTGGGAGCAACGCTCAACCTCCGGTACGCCAGTTTCGGCAACAACGCCAGCACACCCGGTTCGGTCACCGGGAACGCCCTGGGCGCAGGCCTCTCGTTCGGTGCGCGCCTCTGGCTCACCGAGCACTTTGCTCTGGGCTTGCTCCTGCAAGATGCCCCCAACTACCTGCGCTGGTCGACTTCCACCAGCGGTTCCGGTTACGGAGAGGGACTTCCCGTCCACCTGGCGTTCGGGGCAGGCGCGTTCGACGTGGCGGGCATGACGCTCGCTTTCGACTGGGACAAATCGCTTTACAGGGAGACGTTTGACCGCATCCGCTTCGGTGTGGAGCGCTCCGTCCTGGGGCTCCTGGCCGTTCGCGGGGGCTACGCAACAGCACTGGCCAACCCCGACTACACGGAGTACAGCCTTGGTCTCGGCGCACAGTACCAGATCG
>JAADFT010000332.1 GCA_013152765.1 Calditrichota bacterium
GGCTTCACAGAATCCTCAACCCGGTCTCGCGGATTTCTCTCACGAATGACGAATTCGCTTCCTGCAATTTTTCCCACTCATCGAGTGTGTAAACGAGCAGGTCAATTGCTACACAGCGCTCGGCCTCGGTGCGGGTAGGTGAGCCGGAAGGGAGCAAACCGAGGTCAGACGGATAACGGCTGTCGATGTACACGCTATCCAGAAAATCCATGTCGTCTTCGCTCAGCTCGGGGAATGCGCGTGTAATCTCGCGTATTCGGCTGTAGAGGCGGAAGATACTGTGAATCCGCGGAACCCCTTCGCCGATTTCCTCCAAGACGGCTTTCAGCGATTTTTCGACGCACTGCTGACCATGGAAAAGAGCGACGTTCGCGACGAATTCGTCTTCAGCCTGGACTTCAGCGGCGCGAAGGTCTTTTTCTGCAAGCTGGAGCCAATTTCGAGTGGCCGGCTTCACAGAATCCTCAACCCGGTCTCGCGGATTTCTCTCACGAATGACGAATTCACTTCCTGCAGCTTTTTCCACTCATCGAGTGTGTAAACGAGTAGGTCGATCGCTACCCGGGCTCTAAGAGCGCGAAGGCTTCGATTCACGGTCATCCGGTTGCGAAGTGCTTCAGCGTATGTGCGCGGTGAGTTTTGGGTATCGAGAATCACCACGAGATCGATGTCGCTGTCCTCTGCAGACCGGCGTTTTGCCCGGGACCCAAACAAAATGACCTCAGCAGGCCGCACGTCTCGTAACGTCTCAACCAGTTCGTGCAGCAACTCCTGATCGAGCTCAACTTGTGTGCGGTTTTTGCTCTGCACTTTCACAGCCACAAGTTTCCGCAGCTTCAATGTGAAACCGGTGACAAAAACACCGAACCAGCAGTGTCAAGCCCTACGAGCTCCAACCCCTCACGTTTGCACCGGGTGTCCGAACCTGATGCCCAAATCACTCTGGCGGGGGCCGTGATTTTCCACACCTGTCATGTTAAAGAACGACGGCGATAAAGTCAAGTTTGCGATTTCGACCAGTAAACGAGTAATAGAGGGCCTCTGTTTGGGAATGTTTCCGTTTTTTGGGTTCGAAAGTATGCTGGTTGCGGCGTTGACTCCTTCAGCCTGTTCGTCGAAACGCACTCAAACTTCACCTCAGCATGATCACCTTCCGAGTCGCCAGCACAGCCCCTGCTCGTAGCTGTAGCACGTAGACGCCAGAAGCCGTTGGTGCGGACTCTGCGTCCCTGCCATCCCAACGCAACACGTGCATCCCTGCTTCGCGGAAACCTTCGTCCAGCGTTTTCACCAGCTTGCCGGTGGCGGAGAAAAGCCGAAGCTGCACGAACTGAGAGCGCGGCAAGATGTAGCAAATCGTTGTAGCCATGTTGAACGGATTTGGCGCCGGGGGCAAAAGCTGGGCAGTTCGGGGCACGCGAGACGGACCCGAGTCAGCAACACGACTTGCCGAGGATCGATCCCACACCCAGCGGTCCACGGTGCCCACGTTCTCGAGGGTGCGCGCATCCACGGTTTCCACTGTGGCGACGTCGCCTTCGATGGTGATGAATGTCACCATGGCAAAAGACCAGGTGTCGGGGGTGAAGGCCGTCTTGCTGGATTTGGCCTGAGGCGGTTTGAAGTCAGCGCCTCCGCAGCCGTTCACGATGTGGACCATCCCGCGGTCAAAGGAAATCGTGCCGTCCGGAAGCAGGGGGTAGGTGCGCACGTAAGTGTGGGCGTGGCCATGCAGGATGAAATCTGCTCCGTGGGCGGCGAATTTCTCCAGCCAGGTGCCGCACACGTTGAGGTAGCTGCTTTTGTACGTCACGTCGCCGTAACAGGGGTTGTGCCACAGGCCGATGAGCCAGTCTTCCTTGGGAATCTGGACGAGGACCGAATCCAACCAGCGGTTCATCACGTTGGCAGGAGTAAAGTAGCCGTCGCAAGCGACGACGTGGACATTGCCTTTTTGGAAGTGGAAGAAGTGCGTGGTGCTGTCCGCCGAGTTCACCGGAAGTACTCCGGCCGTGTAGCGGTCGTAGGTACTGCGCACAGCGTCGTGGTTGCTGGTGCACATGAGAAATCGGCCAGGTACGAAGAGCGAATCGATCCCCCGGTAACTCAGCGACCGTTGCCAGGCCGCGTCGCTCCCGTCGTGCGTAAAATCGCCGGTGTGGATCTGAAAGTCCCAGTCGGTGACCTTGTGAAGTAGCAAGTCGGCGATGTTTTCGCAGGCGCCGAGGCGATTTTCACGCGAGTCGCCCCAGACCGCGATCTTGACACGAGTCTGAGGAGTGACTACCGCGGGGAGTGTGAGGACGAGCAGAAGAGCCCAGGCGATCAGACGCGAAGCGACGATGCCAGATCTTCGAAAACGGGATTCCAAACCAAAGTTCATGGCGCGATCTCATTTGTTCTGTTCACAGCATTTTTCGCTTGATTGTACCTGCTTTGCCCCGGGACAGAAAGCCGTTCCGTCCGGTCAGGCATAGTCATTCTACGACTTTTCCACCCGAATCACAAGCCGCAAAACGGCGTATCCGGCAATTCCCGACGCTAAAGAACCCAGAAGAATCCCCAGCCGCTCCAGTCCGGAGTAGGCGGGGCCGCCCTGTTCAAATGCCAGCGAGGCGATGAACAGGCTCATGGTGAATCCGATTCCACAGAGCAGAGCGACGCCGTACAGTTGTCGCCAGTTTGTGTCGGCCGGTAGGGAGGCGATGCCGATGCGAACCGCAAGTGCACTAAATGCGAGAATGCCGACCTGTTTACCGAAAAATAGCCCGGTGACGATTCCTAACGGAACCGGGTGCAAGAGGTCTGAAATGGACAGGCCACTCAAAGACACCCCGGCGTTCGCCAAAGCAAAAATCGGGAGGACCCCAAAGGCCACCCACGGATGAAGGGTGTGTTCCAGGTGTTTGAGGGGGGAGTGTCCAGTCCGTGTGCGCAGCGGGATGAACGCGGCAACGACAACCCCCGCCAGCGTGGCATGTACGCCGGATTTCAGGACAGCTACCCAGAGCGGCACGCCCAGGAGTACGTACGGAAACACACGCGTTACCCCGAGGCGGTTCAGAAGCGCCAGACCCAGCACGAAAATACCTGCAACAAGCAAGGCGGTAGCCGAGATCTTGGCTGTGTAAAACAGGGCAATCACCAGTACAGCGCCCAAATCGTCGAAAATGGCGACGCTGAGCAGAAAGGCCTTGAGTGCTGTGGGGACGCGTTTGCCCAAAAGGGAAAGCACACCCAGTGCAAATGCGATGTCCGTAGCTGTCGGAATGGCCCAGCCGCGCATGGCCGTACTGTCGCCCCAGTTCAGGGCACTGTAGAAAATGGCCGGCAGGAGCATCCCGCCCGTGGCAGCCACAGCTGGCAGAGTGGCTCGTCGCAAGCTGGCGAGGTGCCCCTCCGCAAGCTCGCGTTTCAACTCCAGGCCAACCAGGAAGAAGAAAATTGCCATCAATCCGTCGTTGATCCAGAGTTGCACGGGTTTGGCGACCCCCCAACCTGCGAGTTTGATGCTGAACTCCAGGTCAAGAAGTCGTGAACTGACGGGGCGCAGGGGAGAGTTCGCCACAATCATGGCCAGGACAGTTGCGCCCATGAGAACGAGTCCACCCGCCGATTCAAGGCGCAGAAACTCCACCAGCCACGCTCGAGCCCGATCAAATTGAGAGGACGGTGACCTGCTGTCCATGGTGCTCTCCAAACTTTGTGACATCCAACGACTTGTGTCTCCTTTACGGTGAAGAACAGATTCTCCTGCTCATGTATTTCTGCTGCGAGACAGCGCTGTCAGCTTCACCTGGTCTCGGTTCCTCGTAGCAGAAGAGTTGTGTGCTCGGCCCCTGAAACTACGCCAAAAGCGGAGGTGGCAGGCTGATTTGCCGCATGCCAGCGCCCGCGGCGTCGACCTGTTGACCACGTCGCCTTTGG
>JAADFT010000333.1 GCA_013152765.1 Calditrichota bacterium
GGTTCAGGTCTGACTGTTTTCCTTCCAGGTCCGTCGTAATCAAGGGCCGTAAGATTGCCCATTGTAGCCACCAAATGCCAACTTACTTCAGCAGCACCACCCGGTGAACTTGGCGGAACCCTCCCGCCCGCAGTTCCACAAGGTACACACCTGACGCCAGAAACTCTCCCCGGTCGTTCTTGCCCTTCCACCTGGCGGTGTAAACTCCCGGGGGCTGGCGTGCGTCGACCAGGGTCCGAACGCAGCGCCCCAGCACGTCGTAGACGCGCAGCGTCACGCGAACTGGTTTGCGCCCAGCAAGGCTGTAGCGAATCACTGTAGAGGGATTGAACGGATTGGGGTAGGCAGGCCACAACCGAAACTCCTTCGGGACCGACACGGTTTTCTCGCTTACCGCCGTCCCGATCGGCGCTTTCGACAGGATCCACAAGCCGGCCGACAACCCCTCCTCCTTTACGGCCACCACCAGGGTGTCGTCGACGGTTTTCCGGGGCACCCGAATCCAGGTGCTGTCCAGAATGTTGTTCAGGTACAGCACGTCCTGCTCCAGAAAACGCGGTGCAATCAAGTTGGGCGGCACCCGAAGCGTCAGTGTGTCCGGCTGCTGCTTGAAATTTGCGACGATCAGAACTCCTGAGCTGTCGTCCCAGCGCCAGTAGGCGTACGATCCAGCCGAAGCAGGCGCATGCAATGCCCTCAGATTTCGGCCCCTCAGCGCGGTCAGACTCCGCCGCAGGTGGATCAATTTCCGGTAGAACGGACGTAACCGGTGAGGATCGGTCCACTGCACGATGCCGCGGTGGCTCGTTTCGCCGACTTCCTGGCCGTACTCCACCAGTGGGATGCCCGGAAGTGTAAACAGCAGCACCGCCGCCAGGCGTGTGGCCTTCTCCCCGTACAGCGCCACAAACCGGCCCGTGTCGTGATTTTCGAGGTAACGCATCGGCAAAGCGTGTTTCGGGAATCGGTCGCTCAGATGGTAACGAACGTCTTCGTCCAGAGCGCGCACCGCCCCCGAGCCGCTCAGCAAATCCTGGATTTTCGCCAGAAACCAGCCGTCGTAAGCTGCGTCGAATTTGCGGTCGAAATGATTTGCCTCTGTCGTCGACGCTTCGGCCAGCAGAAACACGTCGGGTTTTAGCGTCTTCAGTTCCCGGCGCAAACGCTGCCAGAACTCGGGGCCGCCCTTCCGCAAGTTGTCCACCGCCCAGGCCACGTCACAGCGGAAACCGTCGACGTCGCACTCTTGAACCCAGAATTTGGCGACCTGCACAAAAAAGTTCGGCGCCAGCGAATCGGCGAAATTCACCGAGGGAAGATTTCGCCAGTCGAACAGGTAGTCGTAGCCCCCGTCCGGGCGCCAGAGGTAAAAGCGGTAGTACGGCGAGGCGGGACCGAAAGCGAGGGCATCCCGCATGAACGGGTGGCTGAAGTGCGTGTGCTGCACCACAAAGTCCAGAATCACCCGAATCCCGTGCTCGTGCGCAGCCCGGACGAGCTGACGAAGGTCCCGAAGCGTGCCGTACTCGGGGTTCACGGCGAAGTAGTCGGTGATCCAGTAACCGTGTGTCATCGCCGACGGGTGGATGGGCATCAGCCAGAGGCCAGTCACGCCGAGATCAGCAAGCTCTTCCATTCGCCCCGTGATCGCCCGGAGTTTCCCCGCCAGGCTGAAACTGCGGGGGTAAATCTCGTACAAAACCAAACTGTCCACCCAGGCAGGATGCCAGACCCCAAGGTCGGGTACCACGGCTTTGCCGTCTTCTCGAACCACAACGACGGCGCGCGCTTTGGCCGTGTCTGCCCCTGCCACAACCTCCAAATCGAAGTAGTACTCACCCGAGACTGCGGGGGCCTGAAACTGAACAAGCGGGCTCTCAGCACCGGTCCAGTCCACAGGCTGGGGGTTTTGGGGATCCTGCCGCCACCGGAATTGGAGAGAGCGGCCATCCGGGTCGAAACTTGCGGACGCGTCCAGACGAACAAGTCCCTCACCGTCCACAGCTGCGGTCCAAAGGGCTCTTGGCAAAGCTCGGGTAACGCGCTGAAAAATGGCCGCCTCGCTGAATCCGTCAGCATCGCCTTCCAGGTGCGCGACAAGCCGGTTTTCACCGGGGACAAGCGGAATCCGGAGGGCAAAGCTGCTGTCAGCGGCCACGGTCGTGCTCACAGTGCCCGCCGGCCCTGTGACCGTAACGGACGTTCCCTCGGCCGCTTTGGCACGCCCGTGCAGCGTGACGGTCGACTCAACCCAGCGGCTTCCCCGGGTGTTCAGCGTCACGTTCGGGAAAGGCGCCGATCCCACCAGGTCGGCGGGGCGAAAGCTCAACGCACCCCGTCCGTCGGTGCCGAGATGCGCCAGGCGCGGCCCGCCAATCCGCCAGCTTACGATTGCGTTCCGCAAAAGCCGCTGCTGAAACTCTGTGTTGAGGCAAAACAGAACGTCGTAAACGTCCGGGTCCTCCAGCATCGCCTGCCCGCCAAGCCCGGCGTCCACCTCGAGCGGCTCGCCATTGGCGTCGGCCAGGAACGTGACGACGGACCAGTGCCACGGCTCGGTCGTCGGGCCAACACGCTCAGCCAGCGCTGCCAGAGGCAGACGAAACACGAAATGGGCTCGGTCCAGCGCGGAATCCGCCAGCGTCACCACGGACCCCAGGTCAAGCGAAGGGTCTCTCGCGAAAATCACCCGGTTGACGTCCGGGGATGGAACTGACGAGCGCGGGTCCGCCAGAATCACCTGAAACCCGCGTCCCTGCCAGCGCGGTAACATCAGCTCCAGGTTCGGCAAAGCCTCTCCGAATTCGGCAGGCGCATCGCTCCAAACGGTCAACAACACCCGTGTGCGCGGATCCAGGGCCCGCAACGCCACGTCCACCACCAGCCACGTCGTGTCGGCCTCCTCGACACCCCAAAAATGCGCGCTCAAGAGATCCACAGCGCCGGCTGCCACGCCGTCCGGCAGACGGTACGTCCCAGGGCCGGTGGCATCTTCCTCTGCGTCGACGGCCCAAAGGTCCGACCCCGAATCCACAACTGCCAACGTGTAAACAAAGGGCTCTGCGGGGTTTCCCCGGACGTCCGCTGCCGCCACGTGGACCTGATGCCTGCCAAGCGGTAGCCCCGTTAAACGCACGCCCAGGCGCAGTCCCGCTCCGAGGCGCTCAAACCGAGGATTCAAGGGCACACTGTCCACATCCACCTGAACCGATAGGGAATCCACGGCGTACCCGGAATCGCTCGGTTCAACCACGAGAACCAGTTCCCAGGGGAAATCGGCCGCGGTCAAAACCGCACCGTCCAGCGGCAGTCCACCGTCCAGATCCACATGGATGCGCGGCCGGGGATTCACCTGCTTCTGAGCCACGCTCTTGTGTTCCAGGGAAAGGACGGGATTGTCCCAATCGATCGTGTACGTGCTCTGATCCACCACCACACGGTAGTCGATGGGTTTGCGCACGGGGAGCGCGACGTTTCCCACAAACACCCCTGTGACCGACGTCGGGCTCAGTTGAACCGTTTGTGGCACGGCGTCCCGCGGCTCCAGAAGCACGCTCACCGATTGCGCACGTCCCACGTACTGGAAGTTCGGGCTTCTGGTGTCAATCACGAACCGGTACAGGGCGGTGGTGATTTCGTGGGTCACACGAAAATGGTGTGTAACGCTCGCCGATTGCCCTGCCCGGTTGACCACTCGCACCGACCAGACGTGCTCTCCCGGCTCCAACGCTACGCGGGGTCGGGTTGTCCAGGCACGCCAATCGGAGTCAAAACGGAGGGAGTCGAGGGGCACCTGGCCGCCGTCGAGGTCTGCCACAATTTTCTCCGGCTGCAACCCGGCCCGGTAGGAAGCGCTCGCGCAGAACGTAAGCTGGGGACGTTCTTCGTTCAACCTGGCCCCTTCCGCAGGAAGAA
>JAADFT010000334.1 GCA_013152765.1 Calditrichota bacterium
GTGTACCTGCTACGTGTGCGGTCCGGCAGAACTGTTACGACGGCCAAGGGGACGGTGCTGCCATGAACCCGCGGAGGACGAGCAAATTTCTTCTCGCTGTTGGATTGCTTTCCTCTGTGCTCGTGAGCTGCATGCGAGAGACGCCCACACGTTCAAGTTTCGAGGTGCCACCGGTCTGCATTAACGAGTTTCTGGCCAAGAGCGCACACGGTGCACCGGACTGGGTGGAACTCTACAACGCGGGTCTTGACACAGTTGACCTGACTGGTTACTGGATGACGGACGACCTGACCAAGCCGGTTTCCGAATGGTTTGAAATCCCCGACGAGACGCGCATTCTGCCCGGAAGATTCCTCCTGTTCCGGAAGAAGAATAAAACCCTGTTCCGGCTGAAGAGCGGCGGAGAGCAACTGTTCTTACTCACGCCCGATCGGAAGCAGGTGGTAGACCAGCACACGTTTTTCGAGCAAACGCCAGACGTCTCCGAGGGGCGTTACCCGGACGGGGGGCCAAACTGGGTGCGATTTGGCAAGCCGACCCCAGGGCAAAGTAACGCTGGTTCGGCAACTTCGGCCTGTGAAAACGTGGTCATCAACGAGGTGCTCGCGGTCAACCAGCACTCGGGCTCGAACCCGCTCAGTGGCTTTGCAGACTGGGTCGAGCTCTACAACCGTTCGGATCTCGAGATCGAACTCGGCGGGTTCTACCTGTCCGACGACCCGGCCCACCCGGCCAAGTGGAAGATCCCGGGCGGCACCCGGATCCCGGGAAAGGGATTTCTCTTGTTCTGGGCCGACGGCAAAAAGACCGGGCTGCACACGAATTTCAAGCTCAGCGGCTCGGGGGAGTCGGTGCTGTTCGTTGCTCCCGACGGTCACACCGTGTGCGACAGGGTGGATTTCGGCGAGCAAAAGGCCGACGTTTCCATCGGGCGATTGCCAGATGGCTCAGCAACCTGGAAAACGCTCACGCCGACGCCCGGCGAGCCGAACAAACCGTAGACGGCAGGGCGCGCAACACGTCAAGCTCCGCTGACGGTGAGTTTTTGGGCAGAAGATGTGGTGAGGCTACCTGGTCGAAAGGACCTGAGGCACTACTGTTTTCGCTTGAACATGCGGTCGCGCTGACGGGGGATCGGTTTCCGTGAAGCCTGTTTTCCAGAGTCCGGCGCCGCTGCGGCAGTTTAGCACAAACAGCCGGGCAGAGCAAACCGTGTGGGGAAGGAGAGAAGGTCATCGACGGTGGGAGGAAGCTCACTGGCAAACAAAGGTGCGAGGGTAACATGGTCGGTGCGTCTTCGGCGAGAAAATGCTGGGGTGGAGCGGAACTCGCCCTCGCCACTCTGGGCGCAGGGTTGGCAACCGCGATTGTCTTCTGGGCGATGTTTGGTTTTCTGCCGACGGAGCGGTTTGAGTGGGGGGACATCGCTCTGGAAGCCAGCGTGGCCGCGTTCTTCTTTTTGTCGATTCTGGCCCGTGGCTGGAAAATCGAGCTCATGGGCTCGTGTACGCTCCTGGCGGCGCTCGTGGTGCTGTCGTACTCTGGAATCCTGAACCTGCTGGACGAGTTCTTCCAGGAACCACAGTGGCTCGGCGACCTCGACCAGTTTGGGCTACTGCTCGGTGTGGTGATCATGACCTTCGGTTTGCGTCGGGATCGCGACCAGATCACGCAGCTCATCGAACGCGAGCGCCGGGCTTACGACGAACTGCACGAGAGTGAGTCGCGCTACCGCGCTGTGTTCCGTTCGCTTGCGTTCCCGGCTTTTCTTCTCGACCCAAGCGGAGAAATCCTGGAGGCAAATCAGACCGCGCAGGACCTGACCGGTTTGCGCGACGGGGCGTTGATCGGCACGTCGCTGGCAAATCTGCTCCAGCCACCTGGCCTCTGGGAAAAGCTGCGCAACGAGCTCGAAAATGTGGGCTACGTGAGGGCCGAGGCCAGTCTGGACAGAGCAAGCGGAGAGACGCGCATCCTGGACGTGCAGTGCGCGACGATCCGGCTGGGCGGTCGCAAGGCTTTTGTTGCCCTGATCCGGGACCTGACGGACGAGCGCGAGGCCGAACGTCAGCGCTATCTGCTTTCACAGGCCGTGGAGCAAATGTGGGACAAGCTGTGCATCGCGGACTCCGCGGGACGAGCCCAGTACGCGAATCAGGCGACGTGGCGTTCGCACCCAAATCTGACGGACGAGGATTTCCTGTCCACGCTCCTCAGCGGCACGGGGGAGAACCCGGAAGCTGTGTGGGAAGTAATCCGTTCCGGTAAGATCTGGCGAAAAGAGGTCGTCCGCCAGGACGAGTCGGGTCGGAAGACGTACGAGGACATGATGGTCAGCCCCGTTGAGATTGAGTCCACTGGGGAACGTTTCTACCTGGCCATCTGCCGCGACGTGACGGAGAAACGGAAGCTCGAGCACCAGCTCCTGCAGGGCCAAAAAATGCAGGCAGTTGGTTCGCTGGCTGCGGGAATTGCGCACGAGTTCAACAACCTGCTGGGGGGCATCCTCGGCTACGTGTCCTTCTTGAAGCAGGACACGGAACCAGATTCACCCACCTACCCGGACTTGCTTGCCCTCGAACAGGTGGTGAACCGGGCGGCCGATTTCACGCGCCAGCTTCTTGGCTTTGCTCGACAGAGTTCCAACCGGGAAGATCTGTTGTCCCTGAACGAAATCATCCGTTCCGTGGTGAACCTGCTGTCGCACACCGTGAGTTCCACGATCCACATCGACACGAACCTGCAGCCAGACCTGCCGCTGGTGAAGGGAGATTCTGCCCAGATCCAGCAGGCGGTTCTGAACCTCTGTCTCAACGCGTGCGATGCCATGCCCGACGGCGGCGAACTCCGTTTGTCAACCGAAACCATTGAACGCGACGGGCAGATCTGGGTCAGGTTGTGTGTGGCCGACACCGGAAAAGGGATGGACGAGGAAACGCTGTCGCGAGCGTTTGAGCCGTTTTTCACGACGAAGCCGAGGGGTAAAGGCACGGGACTGGGGTTGTCCACAACCTACTCGATTGTCCAGAAACACGGCGGGACGATCGAAGTGGAAAGCGAGGTCGGCAAGGGGACTCGCTTCGAGATCACGTTGCCGGCTGCCGACGGGCAGGAAAAGGCTGATTCGGAGGAACGTAGCCTGGAAGAAGCGGCAGTGGCCCTGTCGGCCACGGTTCTTGTGGTCGACGACGAACCTGCGGTTCTTAACGTGGCTCAGCGGGCCCTCCAGCATGCGGGTTTCCGCGTTCTCACCGCCAGCAGCGCCGACGAAGCTCTGGCTCTGTTTTCGCGGACGGACGGCGTCGTACGGGTCGCGGTGGTGGATGTCCTGCTGCCCGACGGCGACGGTCGCGAACTCGCCGACAAGATGGCTGCGCACTCACCGGAAGTTCGCGTGATCCTGCATTCCGGGTACTCAGCGGATGCTGAAGAGCAGTCGTCCAGCGCACCGCACATCGTTGGCTTTCTGCGCAAACCTGTGGACCCCGCTACGCTTGTGGCCGAGGTACGGAAGGCGTTGAAAGCAAGTTAGGCTTGCCTTAGGTGTACAACAATTGGGAAGTAGAAAGTCAGGGGCATCCGCACGGTGTGGTAAGAGGAACGAGGTGCTCTGGAGTGCAAAGTCTCCCGACTTTGCTACGGCTTCGGCAGAAGCCGTGCAGGAAACGGCCAGGTACCGGCCGCTGGAGTTTCTCTACTCGGGTAGGGAAGAAAGCACTGGAATTCTGCCCGCGGGTTCTCCCGGCAAGTACCGGGCTCATGAGTCGTCAGCCGAACTTTCCCTCAGTCCAGCGCGTTTCCACTGGCGCAGCCACAAAGCAGGAGGGGGGGCTGACAGGCGGTCGGGTTTACTACATCGCTCCCTTTCTGGAGAACCCAAGGGTCTGCGCGCCCCCTCCTGGGCGAAAGGAAT
>JAADFT010000335.1 GCA_013152765.1 Calditrichota bacterium
GAGGGGAAATCATGATCGGGGTGCAGACAGGTGTACCGCTGCCTTCGGGCTACGAAGAACTGCTGGAAACGCTGAAGGCCCGCATTCGGTCTGCGCAGGTTCGCGCCGCCCTTTCGGTGAACCGCGAGCTGGTGCTGCTCTACTGGCAAATTGGCAAGGAGATCCTGGAACGTCAGCGCCGGGAAGGCTGGGGCAGCAAGGTCATCGACAGACTGGCAAACGATCTAAAGCGCGAATTTCCTGAAATGAGGGGGTTGTCCCGAGCAAATCTGTTCTACATGCGGGCATTTGCGGAGGCGTGGCCAGACAGGTCAATTGTCCAACAGGTTGTTGGACAAATTCCGTGGGGACACCAGTGCGTCTTGCTGAGCAAGGTAAAAGACCCGAACGAGCGTCTCTGGTACGTCCGGCAAACGCTTCAGCACGGCTGGAGCCGGAATGTACTCGTCCACCAGATCGAAAGCCGGCTTTTCCAGCGCCAGGGCCAGGCAGTGACGAACTTCGACAGCACCCTGCCAGCCCCTCAGTCAGACCTGGTTCGCGACCTGATCAAAGATCCGTACGTTTTCGACTTCCTGACCGTCGGTTCGGAGGCTCAGGAACGTGACCTGCAGCGGGGTTTGCTGGAACACCTGCGCGATTTTCTGCTGGAGCTGGGCAAGGGCTTTGCCTTCGTGGGGAGCCAGTACCGACTGGAGGTGGGTGGCGAAGACTTCTACATTGACCTGCTTTTCTACCAGATTCGCCTGCGCTGCTACGTGGTCGTCGATCTGAAAATCGGCAAGTTCAAACCAGAGTACGCAGGCAAAATGAGTTTCTACCTTTCGGCCGTAGACGAAATGCTGCGGCAGCCAGGAGATCGCCCCAGCGTCGGCCTCATTCTGTGCAGGGAGAAGAACCGAGTGGTAACGGAGTACACATTGCGAGATTTGAACAAGCCAATGGGCGTGGCTACGTACAGAATCAGCGAAGCACTGCCAGCGGATTTGCGGAAAAACCTGCCCACACCAGAGCAGCTGGAAGCGGAACTCCGCCGCGCCTCCTCCAGGCTCTGAAGCAGCCTCGACGTGAGCGCTGCAGCAGAACAACGAAGCAAAGAACAGCCCCGTGCGCTTGAACTGCTGTTTGTCCCGGCAAGCTCGCAAACCGACACTAACCGGGTCCCGCAGCTCAACCGAGCCAGCCCTCCTTCTTGGCCCTTGGCCTTGAACAACCTGCAAAATGCGGCTTCACTCCCTTCCAATTAAACACCGCAGACGAACGGTCCGGCCCATTCTCTGCCTGTTCCTCGACGAGAACACGGTTTTCAAAAACGGCTGTTCAAACGAAGCTCCACACCTCGAAATTCCGGAACGAACGCGCAAACGCCGCCTGAGCAGAGCAACCCTGCGCGCCGGGAGCCGACCGTGAGCACAGCCTGGTGCCGCCCGTCCAGAGTAGCTGAGAAAATGAGCGCGGGGAGCACTTTTCGCTCCTCTGCCGGGTTCGAACTGCGGTCGATCTGCAAAGCAAGCGAGTAGGCGGACGCTCTCGCCACGCTAAGGGTCACCAACTGGTTCCAGTAGTCTACCCCGTCCACCAGGCGTACACGCTGGACCTGAACGTCTACAAACGTGCTCCAAACTGGCGTGAGGTAACGTTCAACTTCCAGCGCTCCCGTGCGCACACTCTCCCGGCCAAACATGCGGTCTGAACTCTCGTCCAGTACTCCCCTCAGGTTCCACTGTCCGAGTTGCTCGTAACGCACGTCCAGAAACCACTCGTGGTAGCGCGAGTCAGGCGCATTGGCATGTGACGCGCCCCGGTTGGCCAGCGCCACTACGGACCACCCCGGCGCGGGAGCAAATGTGAACTGCGCCTGGAAGCCGCGTTCGTCGCGCGTCCACAGAAGGTGCGTGTGCCGATTCAACAAGGCCACAGAGTGAGTGGGCACCAGTGGCGGTGGATTGTTGAAAGGGAGGTTGAAATCCAGGTAGTCCTTCCACTCGAAGCTGAGTGCCCCGAGCGGAGTGGCAAGCGAGGCTGCTGCGTAGAAAGCGTGGGCAGCGGCTCCCTTTGTCCAGGGTGCGGCGCTGCGCCAGGCGTACTCAGACGTCAGATCGAGCCACTCGCCCAACCAGTGCGCCCGTACAGCTCCGAAGTCACGTCGTCTGACGGCAAAACGATCGGAAGGGTACCAGCGCATCGCTGCGCTTCCCAGCTTGAGCGCTGGCGTTAGCCAGATGTCGACATCTGCCCCACGCACCACATTCTCACGGAGGCCAGTTTCCGGACTGAGTGGCTGCGCCGAGAAAAGACGCCCTTCGAACTTGGATCCCCGGTACTCCAGCCAAACGCCGTCCGCATTTCGGTCCTGAACGAACGAGCGCTCAATTCGGTCCAGAACAAGCGTGCGGAGCTCGAAAGACTGGAACAGCAGCCCCTGCCCAATTTTCTCGTAGTAGTTGCCAAAACGCATCCGCAGGCCACCCTGGCGAACTTCCACAAAGCGCTGCGTGATTTTGCCGTACGAACCCAGCTGCGGCGTGGACTGAACCACCTCCAGGCGGAAACCGAAACGAACGTTTTGAGCCCAGAAGTCCGTGTCCAACCAATCCCGCAGCACGTCGGAGTTGTTCTCCGTTGACCGACTGTACTCAAGGCGGTTAGCAGCCAGTACGTTGTCGAACAACTGAGCCCGGCCTTGCCCCGGGAGCATCGCCAAGGCAATCGCGAGTCCCACCCACCAATGTCTCATCTGTCCTGGCACTCCATCAGCATCGATCAGCTACCCTCGCCTGCGAAACCGACAAATAACGCAGTCTCCGGTTCCTGACAGGAAAACGAACCTGCCCGTCCCTTCTCGAGAATGAACGCGGGCTTCATTCCGCTTTTTGCCACCCCTTGAGGGCCTGAATCACCGCCTCTTCGAGTTCCCGTTCGTCGCCCGGGGTGTAGCCCACGTGTTCCCAGAGAACCTGCAAGTCCTTCCCGATCAGCAAACTGGTAGGCAGTACGCTCACCCGGAAGAGACGTGAGAGTTCCTGGTTTCGGTCCAGGACTACTGTGAAGTGGAAGCGTCGTCCACGCACAAGCGACCGCACGCGCGAGGCTGTGGCCTCCCCGTCCTCACTGATGGCCAGAAGAGAAAAGCCGCGCTCTCGGTACCGGGTGAAAAGTTTCTCAAGGTAAGGCAGCTCCTTCTGGCACGGCGCACACCAGGTTGCCCAAAAATTGAGAAGAACAGGGCCTTTTTCCGTGAGTTTGCTCAAACGCACAAGCTTGCCGTCAAGGGATCGGACCTGCACATCCGGAACGCGTTTCAGGTCGTTCCCCAACGCGTCAGATCCTGCAGCACCCACAACAAGCACGACCGCCAGAGTTGCGCTCAACCAAAAACGCCGCATTTCAGCTCCTCTTTCAGGGTTTGGACGTGACTCCACCAACCGGCCGGGAGGCATCGAGGCACCGGCCTGTTGCTCCACAAATGCGCAAACGGCACCGTGCAGGCAGACGTCCCCTTCTCCTGCGCAAAAGCCGGGAAAACCGGGGATGACACTTGAGGAGAGACACCCCAGCTAACGGAAGATGACCACTCGTTTGGCCCGAACAGTGCCGCTGGCTACGGCCCGAATTACGTACACTCCAGCAGGAACGAGGTTGCCGTTCTGATCTTTGCCATTCCAGGCGAGAGTCATCCCACCGGAATGCACAGGGCCTCGAAAGAGGGTCCGAACCATTCTCCCTCGCAGATCGAACACAGCTACCTCGACCTTTTTGCTTCCGGGCACGCGCAAATACACCTGCACCTCGCTGGCTGACTCGCCCGGCACGAAGGGATTTGGGTAAGCAGCGCTCAAGGTAAATTCTTTCGGTCCAGCGCTCGGCTCGCCACCTTTCACGCTGGTTTGTGGCAACCAGGTCTCGATGGTCTGGATGAGGGCGCTCTTTTCGTAGCCGAAGTACGTGTAGCGCACAACCCAGTCCGGGCTGATGACGACATTGTGCGGGATATACCCCATGCCGTACTGCCTCCAGACCTTGCGCTGAGAATCCAGCAGGAGCTGATACCTCAAACCAAACTGGTTTTTGAAGTTCTCGACGGTCGAGGCAGATTCGCCCAAGTTGATTCCGAGGACTTGAAGCCCTTTGTCTTTGTAGACCTCAAAAATGTCTTTCTGCAGGCTCGGAGCCTCCGAGCGGCAGGCGGGTCACCACGTTGCGAAGAAGTTCAGCAGGATTACTTTCCCCTCGTAGGATTTCAGCCGCACATCGGCGCCGCGGAGGTTCTTGAGCACAAAATCGCGAACCGTGTCGCCAACGGCGTACTGAGCTCTGGTTGCGACGGGTAACGACAGCAGAAATGCCACCCCCACCGCGACAACCCTACCTCCTCGCATGCCTACCTCCTTTCGTTGTCGCTTACACGACCTTCTTTACTGAGCAAACCAACAAGCTCGGGCTGGTATTCCCCCGAGTGGAACGCTTGAAAACAGCTCGCACACCTCAGAGTTAAGCTTCTCTGCCAGCCCCCTTCACCTCGGTTCCCGCGAGCCGTTCCAGTGCTTTCACAAGCGCCTGAGTCCCGAGTTCACCTTCACCAGCTGCCTCACACGAAGCGAAAAGCTGGTGCACCGTGCTCACCCCCAGCAGCGGCAGGTGCTCCTGCCGAGCTGCTTCCAGGGCCAGACGGAGATCCTTCTGCTGGAGTTTGATCATGAAGCCAGGCGCAAAATCGCGCTGCACCATTTTGGGGCCCAGATTGGCCAACTGCCAGGACCCCGCAGCGCCTCCCTTTGTAGCCTCAATCACTTTGGCCGGATCTACCCCCATCTTGCTTGCGAAAAGGAGCGCCTCGGAAACAGCAAGGTTGGTTACCGACACGAGGATCTGGTTGCAGAGTTTGGT
>JAADFT010000336.1 GCA_013152765.1 Calditrichota bacterium
CCACGCGGTGAAGGAACTTGCCTCAATCAATTCTCACGCGGAGCAACTTCTCCTCGCTCGAGAAGTAAACGTACGGGCCAAGCCGAACGGGACCAGCACCAACAGGGGTGGGAACCCGCGCAAGCCGCTCTACGCTGCCCGTCTCCGGATCCACGGAAACGAGGAACCCGCCCGCCGTGGTCACGAGTTTGCCGTTCACCTCAACGAGCTGCGGTGTGTACCGCGCCAGGAGTCCCAGCGGCCACTGGCCGAGCTTGCGCAGAGTGGTCGCATCCAGGGCAAAAAGTGTCGTGTCGGCCACGCCCACAATTCGGTCCCCCACCACGGCCAGGGCGCGCACCGCTCGGGCGCCGGGCACCGGAGCACAGGTGCTAACAATCTTCTGGGAAGACACGTCCCAAACGAAGACCACTGCCTCACGAGCAACCGGTCGCGTGCCGGGTCCACCCTCCACGCTGGATCCACCGACGACGCGCCCGCGCAGCGTGTCGCTCGCCAGCGCCACCACACTCTGCTGGGGAACCACGTTGCGGAAAACCCGCATGCTGTCAGTCGCCGGATCGTACACAGCCAGTGCACCACCCAGATGCCCGTACTCAGGAATCGACCCGATGTAAATCTTTCGGTCTGGTCCAACCGTCATGGCGATCGGACGATCCTGATCGTACCCGATTCGACCCCAGTTGCGAGGGTTGCAGTCGTGGCAGCTTCCCTTCACCCACGGTCTTTTCGGGTCGTAAACGGTGAAATCCGCGTGTGGGTAAGCTCCCAGGAACAGCTTGCCGTCCAGCGAAGCAAAAGAGTAGATTTCGCCGCCCACAGTGGTTGGGTTCCGGAGGTCTTCGAAGCGGTTTTTGGCAGGATCGTAGGCAAACATCCGCAACGGAAGGAGCGAGCTGCCGTAGAGTCTTCCGTCCGGACCAGCGGCCAGCGAGAAAATCACGCTGCCGTCGCCCTCCACGAAGAACGAACGGACCACGGAGTCCTTCTTTGCGTCCACCAGGTCGATTCGGCTCGGCTCCTTGCTGCGGACCACCAGGCCGTTTTTCAGCTTTGGCCGGCGAGGCTTCCACTCCTCTGGCCCGGCCGGTTCCAGGCGCTCCCCGCGCAGAACGAACTTGTGCCCGTGAATTTCGGCAAGAACCTGCCCGTTCTCGGCGTTGGCCACGTGCGCGAAGCCGGGTCCACGCAGGCTGTCGGGGGTAAGGTTGCGCTTCTCACCGGTGGAAGGATCCCAGAGTACTACCGCCGAGGTGGTCGAGCCCATTCCGCAGATCACGCGCCCGGCGCTGTCCACAGCGGTGGTGCGGACGTACATTTCGTCGTCCCAGGCGCGCCCCAGGTCCAGCGCAGCCCCGGTCCACGGTTCCACAGCGATCAGTTTGCCACGGGGGTACGTGCCGCCGTACAGGCGCCCGTCGGGAGCCAGGCTGAATGTCCAGAAGTACTTCTCGTCGCCGGGTCGTCCCAGGTCTTCGAACGTGCGCGAGCGGACGTCGAACCGCATCAAGTGCCCGTTGTAGTAGGTGCCCACGTACACGTTGCCGTCCGAGCCAGTGGCAATGGCCCAGGCACCCTGTTCGCTCCTTGCGGGAGCGTAGTGCTTCCACACCTGCCCCGTTGCTGGATCGATCTCGGCGATGAACATCGGCGGTCGCCCGTTGTGGAAGGAACAGAAGATGCGCTCGTGCTGCCCGGTTGCGTCGGCAGCCACCGTGATCCCGATGGTACTCACCAGCTTGACGGGTACGCCCAGCACCTCGACCTGCAGCCCGTTGCCTGCCGAGGCCTGCCTGGTCAGCAGGAGCAGAACGCCCAGCACCGCAGTCACGAGCACCCCGCACCGGACACACACGGATCGCTTCGAGAAGCGTTGGTCTTGTCGCATCAGGACCTCCCTTCGCGGCAACGCGGGAAACAACTTCCCGCGCACGAGGTAAGCGTCCGTCCAGGAAAGTCAGGAAAGCAGGTCTGTTGTTCCCGACCGAGCGCCCCCGTTTTAGCCCCATCCGCCGGACCAGCCGAAAAAGTACAGCATTTAGCCGCACCAGCGGCCCGGGCTGCCAAAGTGAAAATCCCGGAGTCACCGCGGTTGGCGGGCCGCAGCTCGGGCCTGGTAAAAATCCGCTACTCAGCAAGTGTCTGCCCGAGACACGCTGTCGGCGAAGCAGCCCTTTTCCCTCCTCGCCAACCTTTCTGCCCCCGCGCGGGCACGTGTCAGGAGAGGCCTTTGCCCTGAGCAGCGCGCTTGCGATTCTGTTCCTGCTTCTTCTCGCGAGCCACTTTCAGGGCGCGCTCGAAGTTCTTCGGTACGAAGCGGAAATGGTACTTCTCTTCCAGTTGTCGCTCCAGTTTGGCCCGCCGCGCCTCCTCCAGTTCGTGCCGCTTGCGGTTCAGGAGATCCCGCAGATCGCCCTTGCTCATCTTGTCGGCGTTCGCCGCTCGAATCGAATCGAGCGCCGCGAAAACGGGTTCGCGCACCTCGCGGGTGTACAGAGCGTCCCGCAGCAGGGCCTCGAAGATTTCCTGCTTGTCCTTCTGAACGTCCGGCCGCTTTTCGTAGCCTTTCACGCGCGCGTCCAGTCCGAACAACCGACGGCGGGCCACGGAGCGCAGTCGGCGCCAGAATTCCCACATGTCCGTTGGTCGCTTCTTGCGGTCAGCGAAGAGATCGTAAGCCGTGATCTGCCCGCTGTCGTAGCGGGCCACAACCAGATTCAGCTCCTTGGGAGTCAGCTTCTTGAAGTCGAGCTCCGTGGATCCCGTCCAGGCGCCTTTCTTGCCGCCGGCAACACGCTCGATTTCACGCACCGCCGAAGAGTCGATCCGGTAGTGGTAGCGACGAGCGAGCTGTTCGAACCTCTGAGCAGCCCTGTTCTCCACCAGGTAACGCCGCGTCCGGTAGAGGGTCTGCCAGATTTTGCCCCGCACTTTCTCGAGCGGCGGCACCGGGACCTCACGCTTGTCACCTTTGTAAAGGATGTAGTAACCAGCCATGCCGCGAAACGGCTTCGAGTAGTGCCACTCTTTCAGCGTGTCCATGACAGCGCGCAGGGCCGGGTCGCCCATCGACTCGCGTACCAGCCAGCCGAGGTCGCCGCCCTTGGGTCCTGAAATCACGTCTTGCGAGTACTTCTTCGCAAGTTCGTCGAAGGACTTCCCCTCCTGCAGCCACCGGTAAATCATCTCGATCGTGTCCTTCTGGGCTGCCTTCACGCGGCTGCTGAAGTTTTCCGGCGCCGCGCGGATGATGTACTTCATCCGGTACTGCGGCGAGTAGTTGGCGTAGAAGGCCCGAATCAAACTGTCGGTGATCACGGAATCGATGATTTCCCGACGCACGTAGTCGGCGTACAGGAGATCGTCGATGCGGTCGTGCAGTGTTTTGAGCACCGTGGAATCGCGGTCGAGTCCGCGCGCTTTCGCCTCGAGGACAGCCATTTTGCCGTCGGCCTTGTCCCGGACAATCTTGCGCAGATTCTCCTCGGTCGGCATCACGTCCGGTTTGTACTTGGTGCTGAAAAGAAAGTGCTCAACGTACTCGTCCTGCCGCACGTCCCCACCGTCGAACACGGCAAGCGGCGGGTTGTCTTCCGCTTTTCGGCAGGAAAACAGAGAAACACCAAGCAAGACCGCAACCAGGAAAGCCGGCCAGCGTCGCGTCGAACTCAAAAAACCGAAATTTCGCACCTGACTCCTCCCGAACCTCTCGCTTCAATCAACTCGCGAAAACCCAAACCTTCTCGCAGTCGTTCCCATTTTCAGCGCAGCGGACAGACAAAAACGCCCGGTTTGTAGTGCATCTCGTCGTCGGGCTGCCCATCCGTCCCCTGCTCCGCCAAATCCACCCCTCGCAAACTTAACACACTGAGCCCAAGATCGCAAAGCAAAAGTCGCA
>JAADFT010000337.1:0-4063 GCA_013152765.1 Calditrichota bacterium
GCTACGACAGGATGTCGGTGGCCTCTTTCTGGGCTGAACCTGGTTTAGCGGGCGTTTCCCCCCAAGGTAGCACGGGGATTTGATCCCGGGCCGAAAACCATGCTGCGTCGCTTTGTTCAAGGAATTTTGACGTAGTGTGCTCAGGTCCGTGGGCTTTCTCTCTGACCAACCGCGTTCAGGGGAGAGGCTGAAACTCGAAAGTGTTGTTCGGGATCATTTCAGTCTTTCCCACTGACAAGTTCGTAGCAATGAGGTTTCGGACTTCAGGCTCGAGAACGTAGAGGTAGCAACTGCAGGAAAACCGGTTTGCTGTGACCTCCATCTCGGCTTTCTGGTGCGCTACATCGAGTCTGCTTGGAAAAAACCTCTGGATTCGGCCGCTGAAGCAGGACAAATCCAGCAAAACTACGTCGCAATCGAACGAATTCCCGGCACGCGGTGAGTAAAATGACAAAAAGATTTCTGTGGACACTCCTGTTGCTGAGCTTTCCACTAACCCTTCTTGCGAGTTCAGGTGGTCCTCAACTTCGCCCGTCTTCTGAGGAAGAGGATTTTTCCGTAGCTCGCGGAATGTTCCAGGATGGGCTGTACCGTCTGGCAGCAGACCAGCTCCAGGAGTTCTTGCAGAAGTACCCAAATGGCACTCACGCCGGCGACGCCCAGTTCTTGCTGGCTGAATGTCATTTCAACCTCCAGAACTACAGCGAAGCAGTCCGAGAGTACAGAAAGCTGCTGACCGACTACCCTGCTGTCGGCTACCGCGACCAGGCTCAGTTCCGCCTGGGGCAGGCCTACTTCTACCTCTCACGTTTCGCCGAGGCGGAGCAGGCTTTGCGCGCCTTTCTAAAGCAATTCCCAAACTCCCCGCTTGTCGCAGAGGCGCACTACTGGCTCGGCGAGGCTCTCTACAAACAGGAAAAGTACAACGAAGCCTTGCAGGCTTACGCGCGCTCCGTGCAGCAAAATCCCAAATCTGCAGTGGCCGACTACGCCTACTACTCGATCGGCTGGATCTACGAGAAACAGGGGGACTACGCAAAAGCCCGCGCCGCCTACGCCAAGATCCTTTCCGAGTACCCAAAGAGCGAGCTCAAGAGTTCTGCGTTCTACCGAATTGGATTTTGCTTCTTCTCAGAAGGCAAATTTGACAAAGCCGCGAAGGCGCTCAGGTCGGCCGTGGAGCGTTTCCCCGGGCACGAGAAGCGCCTGGAAGCGCAGTTCCTGCTGGCGGAATCTCTGCTGCGCTCGGGCGACGCAGACGGCGCCATCCAGGTCTACCGGGACTTAACCGATCCCGTGGTCGGGAAAGATCTTGTCGACGAAGCCTGGTACGGCCTCGGGTGGAGTTACCTTCAGAAAAAGCAATACGCCGACGCGATCGCTGCCTTTCGCAAAGCAATCGACGTCAGCACTTCCGACGAGGTCAAGGCCTCAGCGCTCTACCAGATTGGTCAGGCTTACAAGGCTTCCGGACAGGCCGACCAGGCCACGCAAACATTCCAGGAGCTGGTAGACGAATTTCCGAAAAGCAAGGAAGCTCCCGGGGCTCTGTACGAACTCGGAAGCCTGGCCTTCCAGGATCAACGCTACGACGAAGCGTCGGCGGCGTTCGAGCGCATTGTCCGGGAGTACCCGGACGCGGACCTGGCGCCCGACGCTCAGCTCATGGTTGGCGAGTGCCGTCTGGCCAGCGGAGATCTTGAAGGCGCCATTGCCGCTTACAAGCTCGTGGAACGCAAATTCCCGGAGTCCGGAGTCGTACCACGAGCCCTCTTCAAGCTCGGGTGGGCGCAGTACCAGCGGCAGGCGTACGAAGCGGCCATCGAGACCTTCGACAAACTGGTCAACACGTACCCGAACCACGATCTTGTGGATGACGCCCTTTTCTGGAAAGCCGAAGCACTTTACCGCCTGAAACGCTGGCCCGAGGCCAAGCTTGTGTACCAGCAGGTCATCGAGAAATTCCCGAAGTCCGACAGGTTCGCGGAGTCCGTCTACGGCAAGGGCTGGTGCGAGTTGAAAATGGGTCTGTTCGCCGATGCAGCCAGGTCGTTTGCGCTGGCGCGCCAGAAGGCCACAGACCCACAGCTCAAAGCCGACGCCGTGTTGCGGCAGGCCGACGCTCAGTTCAACCTGAAAGCGTACAAGGACGCGCGCAGGCTTTACAAGCAGGTCCTCAGCCTCACGCGTGACCCCTCGCGACGGGCCGAGGCGCTGTTCCAGATGGCTGTGTGCTCGTTCCGCACCGAGAACTACCAGGACGCGCTGACGACTTTCCGCGAAGTCGTGACTCGCTACCCGGACAGGCCCCTTGCTGCGGAAGCCCTGTTCTGGGTGGGGCGTACGCTGTTCAAGCTTGAGCGTTACAGCGAAGCCATCGACGTCTTCAACCAGTTGCAAAGTAAGTACCCCGGCAGCGAGTTTGTGGACGACGCCGCGTACTACATCGCGGACTGCTACTACAACATGGGTCGCTACCAGGATGCTGCCCATCAGTACCGCTACGTCATCGACGCGTTTCCGGACGGCGACATGACTCGCGACGCGATCAGCGGGTTGCAGTGGTCGCTACTCCAGCTCGGCCAGGTGGACAGCGTTCTTGCACTCGCCGACCGGTTCATCGCCCGTTACCCAGACAAGAGTCTGGCAGTCGAGCTCATGCAGCGCAAGGCAGAGCTGTTCTTCAATCTTGGGCGCTACGGGGAGGCCATCGACGAGTACAGGCGCCTGCTTCGGGCTTACCCGAATTCCAAAGCCGCAGAGTCCGCCTGGCTCTGGATTGGCGAAGCTTACCTGAAGCTGGACGACAGCCAGCACGCGGTGGACGCGTTTGTACGTCAGTGGCAGGAGTTCCCCAAGAGCAAAGCGGCCCCGGAGGCTCTGCTGAGGGCGGCGCAGACTTTTCGCGACGAGGGCCAACTCGAGGATGCCGCGAACTACTTCCAGCGCGTCTGGCAGACTTACCCGAACAGTCCCCTTGCTCCGGTGGCACTGGTCGAGGCGGGCAAGCTTGCTCTCAGCCAGGGCCAACTTGAGAAGGCGCGTGCCCTGTTTGAGCGAGCCGCCGTGGACTACAGCGAAAGCGCGTCGCTTGCCGAGGCTCGTCTGGGCCTGGCCAAAGTGGATTTTCAGTCCGGCGCCGTCGACCGCGCGCGGCAACAGTTGCGCGCTTTGCTGAAAGAGGCCGAGGGCGCTGTGGCCGCCGAGACGCAGTACTGGCTTGGCGAGTGCGACTTCGCCCAGGGGAACTACGAAAAAGCCGCGGTTGAATTCCTGAAAGTCAAGTACCTGTACCCCTCTTACCCGGACTGGGTTGCCAAAGCGACCCTCCGGGCCGCCGAGGCCAACGAGAAGCTGGAAAACTGGAGCGAGGCGCGCAAGCTGTACAGGAGCCTGCTCTCCGCTCAGGATGAGGAAATGGTGAAGCTGGCACAAGCAAAGCTGCAGGAGCTCGTTGGAAAGTGAGCCGAATCCGCCTACAAGCAACCTGGTTCTTGTGGACTCTGGCCGCGTCCTTTCTTTTCGCCAGCGGCGGGCTGCACGCGCAGGAAAGCAAACCCCAGCCTCCGCCAACCCGGCTGCCGACCAGAGAAGACACGCTGCACACGTCTGAAAAACAGTCGCCGAAAGCTTCGGTTCAGGAACGCTCGCGTCTCGAGCTGCCGGACGTGCTCATCGTGGGGCAAGACCGCACGCGTCGGCTGAGTGGGGAGAAGCTTTACGGCGGCGCTGTTTCCGTGCAGTTGCGCGAGCGCCACGAAGAGTACAAGCCCGTACGTTTCTCGCTGCAGACTACGGGACAAAAGAAGACCGGGCAACGACCGTCGCGCCTCCGCTCTGCAGGCTTCGAGTGGTTGGCCAGTTACGGCGACTTCCGCTCGGCCAGGGCTCTGGCAACTCACTGGGCCCAGCGCGACCGCTGGAGCTACCAGCTCTCGGGCAATTTCGACCGCAGCAGTGGGCAGTACCCGAATTCCGAGTACACAGCCTGGGCGCTGAGCGGACGGGCAAGCCGAGATTTTTCGGAAACGGCGTCGGCCAGGGCGGCGCTGGCTTTTGGCAA
>JAADFT010000337.1:4149-8043 GCA_013152765.1 Calditrichota bacterium
AGCAAGCTCGGCCTCCGCTTCGACGCGTCCTACCGAAGCCTCGACCTCAGCCAAATGGCCGACGTGGTTCGTGCACCCGTTCAGTGGCGCTCGAGCGGACACTGGACGCACTTCGACGTCACAGGCGACGCCTCGCTCGGTGTGGCCAGCCTGGCCGTCAGTCTCGGTTACACAGGCAACCGTTTTCGCCCCGCCGACTTCGATTCGCTCAAATCAGGGAATGACCTCACAACGCTGGGTGCAGAACTGGATTTTCCCGTTGCCGAACGGGCCTCGGTGGCCGTGGGAGCGGAACTGGCCACCCACAAGCCCTACCGCGGTCAGCGCTCAAGCCGGGCCTTTTACCTGGTTCGCGCCGCGCTGAGCCTCAGCGAACAACTGGGCGTATTTGCCGAAGCGCGTTCCGGTTACCGACTCCTCGTGCCGCACCGACTCTGGCTTGACAACCGTTTCCTCGATCCTTTCGACATCGACTGGGGCGCAGAGCGGGTTGAGCCGGAGATCGCATTGGGAGGTGAATTGCGCCTCGTCCGCGGCACCCGAATCCGCGTAAAGGTCAGCCGCGCCACGCACTTCAACGCGCCCTACTGGGAAATGCGCGTTGACACGTCCTCCTCTTCGGGCAGCACGGGAACCACCGTCTTCGGCCTCGGCCGTCTGGCCAAGCTGGAGCGAAACCTTGTCTCGTTAGGGCTGGACTTCTTTCCCAGCCCAGCCGTGGACGTTTCGGTAGATCTGAACCAGATCAGCGAGGAACTCGCAGGCCAGCCTTTCGCTCCAGCTTTACCCGGCTTTTCGCGGCGGCCGTTTCTGCCGCACTGGAGTGTACCGGTTCGCGTTTCCTGGCGAGCCGCGCGCAACGTGCGTCTCGGGCTTCTTGGCACGTGGATCAAGGGCCGATCCGCCACGCTGGACGGATCCCAGACGCTGCCGGACTACGTTTCGCTGGAAGCAAATGCCGAAGTCCTTCTTACGAAGGGCGTCATGCTTCGCCTGGAAGTACGGAATCTGCTGAACGACAGCATCGTGCTGTGGCCCGGGCATCCGGAATTCGGACGCCTTCTGGCTTTGGGCCTCCACGGCACCTGGTAGCAATTTCCAGAGGTTTTTCCACGATCTGCACTGTAACCCTACACCGGACTTGAACGCGCGGGAGGAAGAATGTCGCTGATCGACATCCTGGTCAAAGGCGGCGTGTTGATGATTTTCATCGGGCTGTGTTCGGTCATCGCCGTCGCCGTCGTCATCGAACGCTGGTGGACCTTGCGCAAGGTCCAGATCAACACGGCTGCTTTCATCTTGCAGGTGAAGAACCTGCTACTCAAGGACCGGATCGAAGAAGCCATTGCCTTGGCCAAGCGCACCCCGGGCCCAGTGGCGAAAATCACCAAGGCGGCCATCGAGAAACATGACCGCCCCAGAGAGGAAATCAAGGAGGCCATCGAGGCAGCTGGCAAGGCCGAAATCTTCCAGCTCGAACGTAACCTTGGCGCGCTTGGCACCGTTGCCGCCATCAGCCCGCTGATCGGTTTTCTCGGAACGGTGACGGGAATGATCCGGGCCTTCATGCAGGTTCAAGCCCAGGCCGGCAACGTGGACGCTTCGGTACTGGCCGGGGGCATCTGGGAAGCCCTGATCACCACTGCCGCGGGTCTGACGGTCGGCATTCCGGCTCTGATTTTCTACAACTGGCTGCAGGGGAAAATCGAACGTGTCGTGTTCGAAATGCAGGTGAGCTCCACTGAGATTCTGGACATGTTGCTGGAACGGGAGAGGGTTCATGGAATTTCGGACTAACAGAAAACTGATGACCGCATTTTCGGCCATCTCACTGACCGACATCGTCCTGCTTCTTCTGATCTTTTTCCTGCTCTCCAGTTCCTACATCGTGCAGCCGGGCATCAAGGTACGGCTGCCCAAAGCAGCGTCCACCGAAACGGCTCAGGAAAAGCAGATCGTACTCACGATCACGCGGGACCAGGAAATCTTCCTGAACGGTCGACGTACACTGCTCGGGGAGCTTGGCGGCCAATTGCAGAAATTGCTGGCTGACAAACCAGACCAGCTCGTGGTCATCCGCGCTGACAAGGACCTGACGCTGGCCAAGACAATTGAGGTGATCGATCTGGCCAAGACGGCTGGAGCCACACGCTTTTTCATCGCAACACAACCGGGCAAGTAAAAGCCATGGCTGATCTTTCTTCCCCTAAATCCTGGAGATTCGACTGGTGGAGGGCACTCCTCTACTCTGCCCTGTTCCACGTCGTGTTGCTTCTCCTGCTCGCCTTTTTGCCCGTCAGGTTCCGCTTTGAACCACCGGAGTTCACGGAAATCAGTTTTGCTGCCGTTTCTTCACCCTCGCCCGCCCGGCAACCAGCGGTGAAGCCACCGGCTCCTGCGGAGAAGCCCGTGACGCAGCAACCTTCTGCCGCCCAGCAAGCGGATCGTGGTTCAGAACTCATCAAGTTGCCCAAGCGGCGGATGCTGGAAACGGAAGAACCCAAACTCACGGCTCGAGACGCCGGGAAGCTCTCCCCCACTGAGGTACCGAGCGCTCTGGTTCCTGACAAGATCGAAGCACGCAGCCTGCCAAGCGATTTCACGAACGATCTGGCAGAAAAAGGCAGCGACAAGTTGCTTCCCACGCCCGTGCCGACTCAGGACGAAACCAAAGCGATGCCCGCTCCCACACCAAGGACCGGCACAGGTAAGGATCAACCGTTTGTCATCGAAGGCGAGGCCGCCAAGCGAACGATTCTGGTCAAAGTGATTCCCAAATACCCGGAGGGAGTGAACCGGGAGGCAGTGGTTCGCATTCGCTTCACCGTCCTGCCAAATGGAATGGTCGGACGGGCGGTACTCGTGCGTAAGAGCGGCGAACCCATCCTGGAACGAATTACGCTGGCAGCTTTCCGGCAGTGGCGATTCAACGCTCTCCCGCCAGACGTGCCTCAGGTGGAACAGGAGGGCATCATCACGTTCCGGTGGGTACTGAAGTAGAAAACCCACCGACATTCCGGGCACACGACGCGTTATTCCGCCTGCTACAACCTCCGGCAGGACGTCGACCAGCAGCTCGCACGTTCACCTCGCGGTCGACGCAGCGCATGAATCCAAGTCGCTGTGGGAACAAGCAAGGGAGGTGAACCATGGGCAAGATTCTGATCATCACGGGAGATGGTGCGGAATCGCTGGAGGTGATGTACCCGTACCAGCGACTGAAAGAAGAAGGCTACGACGTGGACATCGCGGCACCGACCAAAAAGGTGCTGCAGGCGGTTGTGCACGACTTCGAGCCGGGCTTTGACACGTACACGGAGAAGCTTGGTTACCGCGTACCGGCGGACGTCGCCTTCAAAGACGTAAACCCGGCTGAGTACGACGGATTGGTGATCCCCGGCGGCCGGGCGCCCGAGTGGATTCGCAACGACGAGGCCCTGCCCGGCATCGTGAAGCATTTCTTCGACACCGGCAAACCTGTGGCCGCCATCTGCCACGCAGCTCTGATCCTGGGCGCTTACGGGTTGATCAAGGGCAAAACAGTCACCGCTTACCCCGCCCTCAAGGCCGACGTGGAAAACGCCGGCGCAACGTTCCTCGACCAGGAGGTCGTCGTGGACGGCACGCTGGTGACCTCGAGGGCCTGGCCTGATCATCCAGCCTTCATGCGAGAGTTCATCAAACTGCTCAAGAAGTAGGCCGCAGACTACGAACCAATTCTGGCCGTGGCTACTCGTACACGGGAGGCCACGGCTTTTCGTTCGTTTCTCGGCCGGGCCGCCCGCGATTGAAATCACCGGCTACCTCAGGTGAAAATCCGTTTGAAACCAATTGGAATCTACAACCTGCTTCAGCAGGTTTTCACCTGGATTGCCCCCGAGTTCCATTCACGGG
>JAADFT010000338.1 GCA_013152765.1 Calditrichota bacterium
GGCCGGTGGCGCAGAGTGAGCTTCAGTTCGCCAAGGGAACAGCGGTTTTTGCAAAAAGCCGCTTTTTAAGACGGGGCTCGCCACCGAATGAATTCGGTAGCTAATTCAGATGAAGGCCCACCGGAGGTGGGCTACTCCCGACAACATGTGCCAACGCCACGTGAATCTTGCGGCACACGATCGGTTTCAACCGACTTCCATCTGAGGAAGCCGGGATTTCGATCCTCGGTGGATCCTCGGTGGGGCTTCCCTTTCCGTCCCGAGAACCCCATTTTTCCGGCTAATTTCTCCTTGACAACGACCGAAAAGATTGTTAGCTTAACACGAAAGCTACATCAAACAATAAGCAGCATCTGCTATTCTTTCTGCATGTTGCGGCCAGCAGTTAGTGAACGAAGACCTGGAGTGCGGCGTCATGGCAGGATTTGAGCCACACGAGCCGGTACTCTCGATTGGCCTGGCTGCGGAGCGATCGGGGGTAGCCGTGCCCACGCTTCGCCTTTACGAGGCGGAGGGCCTGATCATCCCGTACAAGACGGAAACCAACCGCAGGCTGTTCTCCTCCGAAGACCTCGAGCGAATCGAGTGCTTGAGGAAGCTCATCCACGAAGAGGGACTGAATTTCGCCGGAATCCGATGGTTGCTTTCTGCTTTGCCTTGCTGGGAGCTCGGCGGCTGTCCGGATTGTGACGTGAAGCCGAAGCTGGAGTGCGCCACATTCAGCTCCACGGGCGAGCCGTGCTGGGTGGTGATGCGCAGGCTGGGCAAGAAGAGCGACGAGGATTGCCGCAACTGTCCGGTCTACAGGTCTGCGCACAAACGAATTCGACGTCTCAGGCGGGTGGTGGTAGAGCTTTCTATTTCGGAGACGCCGAGCTCATCTTGAGCAGAAAAGACCATCGTCTGAAATTTGGCTGTGGGCAAAAGAGCAAGATTTGACAGGGAGGTGATGCCGCAGAGCAGAACGAAATGACGCTGTAGCGCGGAAACACCTGTTTCCAGGGTGGACTGGCAGACCCCTGGTAGGAAGCCGCAAAAGTGCAAGCAGTTAACAAGGACCTGAGACAGGAGGTAGGGATGATTGCGAAACGAACCTGGTTGCACAGGCTGGGTGTAGGCTTGTTGGCTGCCGGGATGTTGATTCTTGTCCTCGGGAGTCTGCAGGCGTACGCACAGAACTACGTCGGGTCCGGGGTGTGCAAGACCTGTCATCAGAACATCTGGGAAGACTACATGAAGTCCGGGCACCCCTGGAAGATTCAGAAAGTCGAGGGTGCTCCACCAACCTACCCCGAGGGAACGTCGCCAGGCGTGCCGAATCCTCCCTCCGACAAGACGTGGAACGACATTTCCTACGTGATCGGCGGCTTCGGGTGGAAGGCTCGCTTCATGGACACAGAAGGCTACATCCTGACGGGCGATTCGAATCGCCAGTACAACCTGGCTAACGCTGCCCTTGGGACTGAGGCAGGCTGGGTCGGCTACGATGCCGCTGAGGCGCCGAGGAAACCGTACACCTGCGGTAGCTGCCACACTACGGGATGGGTTGCTACCGGTCAGGATGGACCTCACCAGGACAACCTGCCCGGGATCTACGGCACGTGGGCGGAGCCGGGTGTGCGCTGCGAGGCCTGTCACGGGCCGGCCTCCGAGCACGTTTCGGCCCCTCTCGACAGCACGAAGCGCCCGAGCACAGAAGAGCGCTGTGGAAAGTGCCACTCGCGCTCCGATCCGCAGGTGATCGACGCGAAGGGCGGCTTCATCAAGCACCACGAACAATACGAGGAGCTGATTGCCTCGCCGCACAAGGCATTCAAGTGCCAGACCTGCCACAGACCGCACAAGAGCACGATTTACGATCTGGGCGGTTTCAAGGGCGAAGATGCCACCTGCAAAACGTGCCACGCGGACAAGCAAATCAAGATCCAGGAAATGGCCAATCTGGAATGCCAGGACTGCCACATGGCACGCGTGGCCAAGTCGGCTGTGGCGATCACGGTGCAGACTGGCGCAGGTCCGATTGGCGTGGGCGACATCAAATCGCACATCTTCAGCATCTCGGATGACCCGAACTTCAGCATGTTCGCCGCGGACGGCAAGTCCGTCGTGAAGGATGCCAACGGGAACGCCCACATCGAGATTGGCAGGGTGTGTCTCCGGTGCCACACGTCGCACGATGTGGCGTGGGCTGCCCAGAACGCCGAGGCAGTTCACACGGGCGGCACCTTTGTGGCTGCGGAGGAACCTTCGGTGGATGTCCCGCAGGCGTACAACCTGTACCAGAACTACCCGAATCCGTTCAACCCCACCACGACCATTCCGTTCGATCTGAAGAAGTCGACTGTGGTGAAGCTGACCCTGCACACGGTCACGGGCAAGCAGGTGGCTGTGCTGACCAACGAGAGACTCCCGGCTGGTCACCACGAAATCACCTTCTCGGCGGATGGGTTGCCGTCCGGTGTCTACGTGTACCGGCTGCAAGCGGGTCACTTCACAGCCAGCCGGAAGCTGACACTGCTGAAATGACAACGTACCGGCGGAGGTACGGATGTAACACCGGAAGGGTCGCCACTTGGCGGCCCTTCTTTTTAGTACTGCGGGTCGCCGCGCCGTTTTGGTCGCGCCACCCTCCGCGCAGGTTGACAGATTGAACACCGAAGCAGCAGGACACGCCCGTGGGGAGCCCAAAGGAGACGAAATGTTCTTTCCTGCGTACGTCGGTGGCGGCGGACCACGGATGTTGCAGCCAGGCCCTGTTCTTTTTCGAATTTGCAAAAACGCGTTGCAAGTGGTGCCAAAATCGGCTAAATTCACGCGTGTCCTGAAACAAAGCGCTTTCGCAGCCGTTCACATCACAAACGGTTGTGACGGTTCTGGTGTTGAGCTGGCAGACCTGTTGAGGAGGGCAAGATGACCATCAAGGAAGAACGTTACGGGGACGTGGTGGTTTTGGCGCCGAAGGGCAAGATGATGGGGGGACCCGAGACGCAGGCACTGCACGACCGCGTGAAACAGCTGATTGAGGAAGGCGTCCGCAAGGTGGTGATCGATCTCAAGGACGTGAAGTGGCTGAACAGCTCAGGTCTCGGGGTGCTGATGGGCGCGATGACCTCCCTCCGCAATGCTGGTGGGGATCTCAAGCTGGCGCGTGTTACGGAGAAGGTCCAGAGCCTGTTCATGATCACCAAGCTGATCACGATTTTCGACACCTACGACACCGTGGAGGAAGCCGTCAAGAGCTTTCAGGAAGAAGAAAAGAAAGAAGAAAGCAAGTAGGCCCAATCTGTTCTCCGCCGAACCGCTGCGGAGCGCTGGCGCGGATTTGCAGCGAAAGACGGATTTTCATTTGGGCCCTTGGAGCGTTAAGTGAGGCAATTCTCTCGCCGCACTGTCTGTTTCGGGTAATCCAGTGGTGGAAGTGGCAAGGTTTTCTGTCGAGCTCGCTTTAATCACTGGTGCGGGTGTTTCCAGCCCAAGCTGGAAGCGCTGCGACGAAAAACCACTCCGCGGCTCCGTATTTTCGGTGTGTTGACGTTAACTGTGGAGACTGACTCTGCAGCAGGAACATCGGTTTGACCCGTCCGGCCGGGTTGCTGTGCCGGAAGTCGAAGAGATTTCACCGCAGAAACGCCGGTACTGGGAATACCAGTACCGGCTCATGCGCGAGTACCTGATTCCACTCCTGGAGGAGTGGGGTCTCCGTTTGCGGGGGATCAAGGTGGCCGATCTCGGGTGCGCAGAGGCGGGAGGACTCGTCGCCCTGGCGGAGGTGGGGGCCGAGGTTTGCGGACTCGAGCTGCGAGCCAGTCGCGCTGAACTCGCCAGACGCTTAGCTGCCGAGCGAGGAATCGAGCTGCGGGTTGTTGTGGGCAACCTGCTCAATTCGGCTGAT
>JAADFT010000339.1 GCA_013152765.1 Calditrichota bacterium
CTTTCACACACGCTCTTGACGTGCAGTTCCACCACGTCCCTTGGGAAGGATTTCACTTCTACGACCTGATTTTCCCGCTCTTCATGTTCATTGTTGGAGCTGTGCTGCCTTTTTCGCTCACAAAGTACATCGAGCGGGGTGGAAGCAAATGGGTCCTGTACAAGCGCGTGATCAAACGAACCGTGTTGTTGATCTTCCTCGGTCTTGTCTACAACGGTCTACTCGATTTCCAGTTCGACCACATGCGCTACGCCGGGGTGTTGCAGCGGATTGCCCTGGGCTACTTCTTCGCAGCGTTGATCGTGATCCACTTCAAACCCAAGGGACAGGCCATCTGGGCTGCTATTTTGCTACTCGGCTACTGGGCTGTGATGAAGCTCGTGCCCGTTCCCGGCTACGGCGCCGGTGTGCTCACACCGCAAGGAAATCTGGCCGCCTGGATCGATCAGCATTTTCTGCCTGGCCGATTTTGCTGCTACACGTACGGGGACAACGAAGGCATTATTTCGACGATTCCGGCCATCGTAACGGTTCTCCTCGGTACCTTTGCGGGACACTGGTTGCGGACGGAACACAACCAGAAGAGGAAAGTGTTGGGGCTGACGGCGGCCGGTGTGGTAAGCCTGATCGTGGGGCTCATCTGGGGGCACTGGTTCCCGATCATCAAGAACCTGTGGACCAGTTCCTACGTGCTTTACGCCGGCGGCTGGAGCTTGCTGCTCCTGGCGCTCTTCTACTGGATCATCGACATCAAGGGCTACAAACGCTGGGCGTTCTTCTTCATCGTGATCGGCATGAACCCAATCACGATCTACGTGGCTCAGAGGCTGTTCGATTTTGGCACCATCGCCAACATTTTCGTGCACGGCTTCATCGACTACCTGGGTCCGTACCGGTTGCTTTTCTGGGTGCTCTGCGTGGTGGCTGTGAAATGGCTTTTCCTTTACCACCTCTACCGTCAGAAGATCTTCCTGAGGGTGTAGCGCCGTCTGGGTGCCCGGTCAGGTGAGAGCCAGGTGGAGGACTTTCGGTGAAAACAAAGCGGGAGGCTCTGATTCTGGCCGGGCAGCTTCGGGAATTTCTCGTGACAGAGGGCCCGGACGCAGCGTACGAGCTCCTCGAGCCTGTTCTGGAGGAACGAACACGGTTTCCGTTGCTGGAAGTCGTGGGCCGGGAAAGCACGCATGCTGTAGATCTCGCTCTCACCGAAGCTTTTTTGGATCAGGTAGCATCTCACCGCACCGAAGGCGGCTGGGTGGTGATCGGGGCTGCGTTGCAGCGCCGACTGGAGATGGCTTTGACCTGGGCCCTGGAACAGGCACGACGCTACATCACCGGGGGTGCTGTTTGGTACGCTGCCGACATCCTGGGCGAGAGGGTTCCCGGAGAGGGACTGGTGAGCCGCTTCGACGACACTCTGGAGCTACTGGCCGCCTGGACTGCGGACGACAGCCCCTGGGTTAGGCGAGCGTGTGGGGCAGCAGTGCATCACTGGGCGAAGCGTGCACACGGGGTTCCTGCGCTGGAGGCACAGGCGTACCGTCTGCTTCGTCTGCTCGAACCCATGTTTGAAGAACGCGACACAGCTGCTCTGAAGGGCGTCGGGTGGGGTTTGAAAACGCTGGGCAGGTTCTACCCGGATCTGCTGGTCAACTGGCTGGAAGAGCAAGTCAAGGTTAGGGGGCGGCGCGCGAGAGGGCTCCTGCTGCGCAAGAGTCTAACCTACCTTCCGCCGGAAGTCAAGGAACGGTTCGGGCGTTTCCGGTGAAACTGACATTTCAGGAGACCGAAGTCCGGCGCATCGTGAATGTGCGTCGCCACGCCGACGCCTGGTTCTGGGATCGCTACAGCGCCCTCCCGTACGTTGGCTGCCGAAGCGGCTGCGCTTTCTGTTATCTCCGCAGTGGCCGGTACCTTCGAGGCCGTTCCCCTGATGAGTTCGACACAGTCATTGGCGTCAAGATCAACGCCGCCGAAAGGCTGCGGCGCGAGCTCCCGCGTTTGAAGCCGGACGTCATCCTCTGCGGAGACTGGCAGCAGCCTGCGGAAAGTCGCTACCAGCTGTTTCGCAAGATGCTGGAAGTTGTGCTCGAAGCTGCTTTCCCGCTTCTTGTGGTCGAGCGTTCCCCTCTCCTTGTTCGTGACCTCGATCTGCTGCTCGAAATCCACCGTCGGACACACGTCAGCGTCCTTTTCAGCCTGAGCAGCCCGGACCCGAAGGTGAAGCGCGTGTTTGAACCGAGGAGTCCTGGCATCCGGATGCGACTTCGCGCCCTGACCACGCTGGCTAAGGCTGGCATCCCGGTTGGGCTGGCCCTGATGCCGGTTTTCCCACACATCACCAACCGCGCCTCCTTGCGCGAGCTCATCACGGCGGCGTACGAGCACGGGGCCTGCTGTGTGGTGGCGGGCATGCTCACGATGGAAGACCTACAGGCTGAATGGACCCTGCGCGCTTTAGAGCGAGGTTGGCCTGAGCTCGTGCCGGTTTGGCGGCGGCTCTACGGCTTGAGCAGTGCGGCAAACACTGCGAAGACCTCTGCCGGGAAGGAAAGCGATCTGAGTGCGCTCAGTGTTGAGGTGGCTCGAACCGTGCGGGAAATTTGCCAGCAGATTGGAATTCCCGATCGGCTTCCCCGACCGGTTTGGCAGGAGGAGCGGACGAGCAACCGTCGCTTAGCCGAGCACTTTCACAACCGCGCTTACACGCTCGAACTGGAGCAGGCCAGTCCGTACCGTGTTTGGGCCTACCGCAAGGCGGCGTGGAGCGTGGATGACTACCCGGAGGATGTTGAGCGCCTGGCCCGGAGCGGGGGAGAGAAGGCGTTACGCTCGCTGCCGCAGGTAGGTCCAGGTCTCGCGCGTGAAGCCCTGCAGTGGCTGAAGGCGAGTGGTCACCTCAGTTGAGTACTTTCCGCTTCGCTCCGGCGTTCTCCGGGCAGAAGAGAAAGGACTCCCGGTTTCCGTCGCTGGTCTTGCGTCGACTACGTCGATCGAGCACCTGGAAGTGTCGATCCAAGAAGGTGAGACGGGTCGACCCGCAGTCGATGAAACGCAACCCGGTGCTGACTACGACCGGCTTCTCCTGCTTCGTGGGGCTGGGCCTCAGAACTGGTGCTTGGGCGCCCTTGTTGCTGGATCAGAAAGCGAATCGAAGGCTTGTGGCGAGGTAGACACCCCGCTGCTGCGGCGGAAGGAAACCACCCACGCCGCCGAGGGCGAAGTCCCACTTGAACGCAGCCAGGTGCAACCCGAAGCCGAAACTTGGGCGGAAGCCTTTGCCGCCTCCGATGGCCAGTCCAACGCGCAGCGGCAGAACAGCGAGCACGCGTCTCTCGGCGCCCAAAGCGAGCTCAGGTGTTGTCGACGCCCCAAACCGGCTTTGCAGGTACTGGTGGTAGTCTGCGGCAACGAGAAAGCCTTGCCAGCGTGTGGCAACGCCCAGCACCAGCTCTGGTGGCAGAGACGTGCTGAAGGCTGGAATGCTGTACGTAGTGTCCTGCTTGTCGAAGATCTCGTCCGGACCCAGGTCTTCGAGCGCGTAAACGTTCACGGAATCGCCCACGAAACGCAACACGGCTTCTTCAGTTTGCTGCGTCCAGTTCAGGTGGCTGACCAGCGAAAGCAGGGCAGCTCCGAAACGGATGTTTCCCTTCCTCGCCGAAACGCCGAGATCGAACGAGAACCCACTGCCGCCAAGGCCCGTGCGCCCCACGAGCTCGGACTGCACCTTCGACTGGTAGTCGACGACCACCCGTCCGGTGCTGCGAATAACTTCGGCGTAACCGATGCCGCCTACGTAGTTGAAGGTCCCGCCAACGGCAAAATCGTCAAACGCAGTGAGCTTCAGCGGATGCCCGTACGACAGCCCCAGTTTTGCGTAGGCTACG
>JAADFT010000340.1 GCA_013152765.1 Calditrichota bacterium
TGTATACTACCTTGCGTCCCGGAATCGGCGGTCCAACCATGTCTGCACCACGCACAATCCGGCCGTCCGGCAGCTTTACCTCGCCCCCCGCTTTCAGCTTCGCGTAAACCGGGCCGGGTTCAATCCCCAGCCGCTTAGCACGGGCGGCGTCGAAATGGCCTGTGCGGTCGTTTTCCACGAAGGCATACCCGAAACACGCGGCCCTGTGCTTCAAAGGTGCAGCCACGAGACGGTAGTCCGGGCCGCGAAAAAACTCTCCTTCCTCAATTTCGTGCACATGAAGCTCGTACTGCAAGTGCGAGTCGGTGGCGCGTAGATTGAACTCCACAAAGTCGCGCAGCCCCTTCGGTCCGTAGACGTCCAGCGGCTCCGTGCCACCGATGAAACTGCGGCTGACGATCAACCCGGGTAGCCCGAAAACGTGGTCGGCGTGCAGGTGCGAAATCAAAATGCGGCGAACCCGTGTGGCTTTCAAACCCGCAAGTCGGAGTTGCCGCTGCGTCCCCTCACCGGCGTCGAAAAGCAGGATCTCGCCGTCGTAGACCAGCGCCACCGCCGGAAGACCGCGTTTGTCAGTGGGAATGGCAGCAGACGTGCCAAGGAAAACAAGTTTCAACGTTGCAGGTCCTGTTTGCTGTCAGGTCGGGGTGTTCGTGGAAACGAATTGCCGCTCGCGCAGGCAGAACGGTGTTCTACACTCGATCTGTCCAAACAGGGCAAAGAGTGCAGCGTGGCTTCGCCGCGCGGGGGGTCAGATCCTCCAGCGCTCCACGATCTCTCACACTTCATCCTCGGCGTAGAGCCGTTCCAGCTCTTCGAGTTTCTGTTTGATCCTCGGCGGTAGTTTTTCCTTTGGGAATCCTTCCTTCTCCAGCTCAGCCAGGAGTTTCTTGGCGCGGTCCAACCAGCCGCTTTCCAGGTAGTACTCAGTCACGCGGAGCGCCGCCTCGTGCTCGGTCGGGCCGTGTACCATCGGTTTCAGAAACTCGGCAAGAGGCATCCGAAAGGCCTCTTCGATTCGCTGCCGGTTTTCCAGGAAAAACATGAGCAACACAGCGTTTTCCGGGTAGTTTGCAATCATCTCGCGGATGATCTCGAGGCCCTCTTCGAACAGCTCCTCGATGCGTCTGAGGTGGTACTCCAGCGAACCGAGGGTTTCTTCGTAGTCTTCGGTGCGCGCGGCGTAGTGCTCGAGCACGTACTTCAACTCGCGAGCCACCATCACTTTGTGGAACAACAACCCCACGTTGTTCATGAAGCGGATCTCCGCTTCCGTCGGCGTCAGCTTGGGGGCGTCCTCGAATGTCCGCCTCTTCGGGTCAAGCAGCCGCTTGAAAATCAAGTAGTTGTCTTCCTTGATCTGGTACAGGGCGTCCGAGATTTCCATGATGTTCTCGAACGGCATCAGCGTTCCGTTGTGAAAATTGCGGCTGTAGCGCAGAAACAGGTCCCGCGCGCGCAAGTAGCGCTCGATCAAACTGCGAATCATCCAGTCCTTAATCGTCGCGATGTAGTGGCTGACCTGCAACCTGACCTCCCCTTCTGTTCTTCTTTTTCACGACCTCGCCTGGATTTGCTCAAAACCTTCGCAGGACGCCGCCGCGCTTTTCGATCCTGTCCGGAAAACACAAAACGCTTTACCCCTCCACAAAGCAGAGACGAGTCTGGAACCTTCCGAGCCCCACGCCCCAAGTTGCCAGCTTCCTCAAAATGGCGCTTCAACGCCACCGAACAGGCGGTTCAACTTCGGCTGTGCGCGGCAGCGAAGGCTCGCCCTGCTACGAAGCTACTCAGTGTACTGCAGCAAGGTGTTGAAGAGCAACTTGTACGTACCTCGCGTCCAGGCCCGGAACTGCGGGCGAAACGCAAAGGCGAAAACCGTGCCCTGACCAACGCGCAGCCGAACCAGCGCCGGACGCCCGCGCAACACGTCCAGTCCGCGGCCCCAGCCGCTCAGCAAAAGCGAATCGCTGCGGAAAATCACCAGCGCTTCCCCAACCTGTGGATTCAGCACGGGCGGTGTGGTGCACATCAACGCAGCCTCTCCGGGCATGCCCAGCGTGGCCAGGTCGCCAGTGCGAACGCGGCCACTCAGCAGCGCCCCGGGAATCCTGTACTTGCGGCCTTTTCGGGTTCTGCCGTCAACCAGCTTCAAGCCGAAAATGCTGTCCGCGAGCGCCACCGACTGCCCCAGCAGCACCAGCGTTCCACCGCTGCGCACAAAGCGTCGCAGGGTTTCGAGGCCCTTTACACCGAGCCCTCCGGCGTAATCCGCCGGCACGGATGTCGTGTCACGTCCCGTCAGGATCCTGCCAACCGGCATGCTCGGGATCACCAGCACCCGCACCGAGTCGGCCCACACACCGCTGCGCAGGTCCTCGTTACGAAGTGTCGCCACGTGAAAGCGGTACTTTTCCAAAATCCAGCGCGTCCAGCCCTCGTCCATCGAGGCCGTCCAGCTCCGGTAGAGACCGACTGGCGCCAGCTTGACCCTCAGTTGTTCGGCGCTCTCGGGGACGCTCGAAGAAACGCCCCAGGGAACCCGAAGGCTGTCTGCCAGCCGCGCCGCGTTCGACAGCGTCAGCGGGTCCCCAGACACCACAAAAGACCCTGCTGGCCAGACCTCTTCCTCGAAGCGGTTTTCCTTCAGCAGCCGCTGCACCAGCGCTCCCTTCCCGAGAGCGAAGTTGACCACTGCGTACGCGCCGTTTGCCCTGCCGTCGAGCCACAGGGCCCGCGTGTCGCGGCGGAAACTCTCGTGCCGCGCCCCGAAGTGGTCCACCTGCTCCCACAGAGGGGGAACCTGCGAAAGCGGCTCCACCCGCACGCCGAAAAGCAGTGGCAAACAGTGCGTGGTCACGTCGTAAGGCGTGCGTTCCTGCTTGCCAACACGCGGCGGCACGTAGTGCGACACCTCGAGCAGCGTCTTGGCGAAAGCGCCGTAGGGTTGGGCCAGCGGCACAAACAGCCCACCTTGCTCAGAACCTGACTTCACCGTGTACACGTCCACCTGGCCTGTCCGCAGAACGCGCACCAGATCTTCGGCTGCCGAAGGGTCGTGCTGCTCACGCGGAATCAGGAACCCGGCTGGCCAGCCCTTCCAGCGGCACTGTTCCGCGAGAACGGAGACGCTGTTTTTCACCCAGGTGCTGCGATTCCGGGCGACGTGCAAAAGCAGCGCGTGAGCTGCAGCTTCGTGGTAGGAGACAACGTCTTTGAACGTCCACCTGCCTCCTGGCCACGGGAGCGGGAAGTTCGCTGAGCGCCGCACCGGGTTGAAATCGACCGTGCCGCGCAGCTTCCCAGGGGGAATGTCCACCGCCCGGGTAAGGCGACAACTTGCCACTTCCGTCAAGAAGCGAATGGCTCCGTGGTAGTTCGGGTAAGCTCGTGCGGGTGTAAACGCGTCGAACAGGGCCGAGCTCACCACACCCGCAAATCCGTTCGCCGTCAGCCAGGCCTGCACGAACGTGCCCAGGTCGTTCATCTCGGCGACGAGTGTCGGCGCCACGTTGGAGTCCACGGGATCCACGTACGGCGGCACAAACAGGCGTGCGCCGTAGCGGCCCATCTGGTGCATGTCCAGCACCACCTGCGGGTGCCAAACGTTGTAGATTTTCTCGACCGTCAGCCGCGTCTCAACCTGGGTGAACGTGAACCAGTCGCGGTTGTTGTCGTGTCCGGTGTACTTGTTGTAGAGCCAGGGCAGCGGCCCTGCCTCAAAACGCGTGTTTCTGTGCCGCGTGAACCACTCGTGCACGAGTGCCAGGCCGTCGGGGTTGTGCACTGGTACAAGCAAGATCAGCACACTGTCGAGAATCGTCCCGGCAAAGGGCAGACGGCCGCTGACGAGTTTGTAGGCGAGGTCCGGGGCCATCT
>JAADFT010000341.1 GCA_013152765.1 Calditrichota bacterium
TGACTTCGGCGCCGGACCGGGAATCGCCACCGGGTTTGCTGCACAGCTTCCCGGGCGTACCCGGCAGCTTGGAGGAAAGCGAGAGGGGGCGCGGCTGAAACCAGCGCACAGAGGGTGTGGGGGAAGCGTGGATTGCGTCGTGCCCGACCCTGAACACCGGGGGAGCGGGTGGATTCCCCTTCGTTCTGGCCCGGTCGTGGGGTGATGCACTGGACTGGCGCAGTTCGGCCAGTGCCGTTTGCGTTCCTGGCAGGGACGTGCACAAAGCTTGCGTTGGACAAGCTTCTCCTGCACGTTTAACGTTTCTGAACGGACCGGATTCGCACGCGTTGTGGGTTGCCCGGTCCGTGTTCTTTTGTTTGCAACGCATCAGCAGAACAAGGAGGTAGGGACTTGGAACGACGGGTTGCTTGTGTAGCGCTCGTTGGACTGCTGGCAACTGCTCTCTGGGGCTGCGACCGCCAGAAGAGCCAGCAATCGGCCGCCGACACCTACGTGCGCTCGGTCGACGTGTGGCACGCCAAGCGTGTTGCCCGCCTGACTGCACCAAACGGCTGGTTGAGTTTGGCAGGACTCTACTGGCTGCACGAGGGCGTGAACCGATTTGGAGCCAGCAAGTCGAACGACATTGTTTTTCCTCCGGGTAAGGCTCCCGACTACCTGGGCAGCTTCATTCTGCGGGGCGACTCGGTGGAGGTGCGAATCTGGCCTGGCGTGGACGTGCGCTGTGACGGCGAACCGGTGACCCGCCGGGTTCTGCGCTCGGACGCCGACGGCAAGCCCGATGTGCTTGTTTACGGTACGCTGAGCTGGTATGTGATCAAACGTGGAAACCGTTACGCGGTGCGACTGAAGGACAGTCAAAACCCGGCGCTGCGCCAGTTTCGCGGGATCGAACGTTACCCGGTCGACCCGAAGTGGCGGATCCCGGCGCGCTTTGAGCGCTACGACAGCGCCCGTGTCGTCGAGGTGCCGACCGCGGTTGGAACGGTGGCAAAACTTCGGTGCCCCGGCAGACTGGTCTTTCGCTACCGCGGCGGAATCTACGATCTGGAAGCGGCTGCGGAGCCAGGCGACAGCTCTCTCTTTGTCATTTTCGCCGACAAGACCAACGGCGAGGAGACGTACGGCGCCGGTCGGTTTCTGGTTGTGGACATGCCGACTGCAGGCGACAGCACGTTCGTCGACTTCAACAAGGCGTACAATCCACCGTGCGCCTTCACACCGTACGCCACCTGTCCACTGCCGCCTCCGGAAAACAGCCTGCCCTTCCGCGTGACGGCAGGAGAAAAACGCTACGGGCACGGGCATTGAGAGACACGTGAAGAACTCTCACAGGCCGTAGGAGCGCGGAGGATTTCGCCGGAACACTGACCGGAGTCTCCTCAGGAGTGGCTGGACAAGCTGCACGAAACGCTCTCGGCTCGCTCGGCGAAGATCCTTTGGGGTCTGGACTTCGATCCCCTGGATACCGGCGTTCGTCACCGAGCATGTTACCCGCACGCTTTTCCGGGTCGGATCGAACTGCAGCGCTGGCGGCGGAACACGCCCGCCCAGAAAGGCGTTCGTTTCTCCCTGGTCTTGGAGCTGACTCAGGATCGGTTCACGCTAACGGTGCAGACCCTACTCGACAACTGAAGGCTGGAGCTCGCGACGAAAATGCCGAACGCAGAAGCAGCCATTCGAAAGGCCGCCGACATCCTCGCCAGCGCGCGACACGCCACCGCTTTCACGGGTGCGGGCATTTCTGTGGAAAGTGGCATCCCGCCTTTCCGGGGCCCCGAAGGTCTGTGGAGCAAGGTGGACCCCATCGTGCTGGACATCAGCTACTTCCACAGACACCCGCTGGAGTCGTGGAGGGTGATCAAGGAAATCTTCTTTGATTTCTTCGGCAGGGCGCAGCCCAACCCGGCCCACGTTGCCCTCGCCGAGCTCGAAAAGGCCAGAGTCATCATGGCGGTGATCACGCAGAACATCGACAACCTGCACCAGCTCGCTGGTAGCAGGACCGTGTACGAGTTGCACGGGAACTCGCGTTTTCTGGTCTGTGAAAAGTGCGGAACACGCACGCCTGCTGAGGAAGTGAACCTGGAGGATCTGCCGCCGCGGTGCCCTCGCTGCGGTACCGTTCTGAAGCCGGACTTCGTGTTCTTCGGTGAACCGCTACCGGAGTTCGACTACGGCCAGGCCATTCGGGAAACCGAGGTGGCAGACGTCTTTCTGCTTGTGGGTACGACGGGGGAAATCATGCCCGCCTCCACGCTGCCCGTGCTCGCCAAGCGCCACGGCGCCACGATTGTGGAGGTGAACGTGGAGCCATCCAACTACACTGAGAGCATCACGGATGTCTTCATCCGCGAGCGCGCCTCGGTGGCGCTTCCCGCCCTCGCCAGGGAGGTGTTGAACGGGATCCGGAAGGAAAATCGCGCCGACACGTAGCCTTTTCCTGTGGGGTCTACTCGAGCCCCATTCGGGCTCGTTCGTCCAGCAATTCTCCCAGCCGCTTGCTGGTGCGCGGGCTCCAGCCAAACGCCTGCCGCCAGACAATGTCGCTCTCCATGCAAAGGTAGACGAACACGTCCGGGGCGCGGCGTTTAATCCACCGGTACATGGCCCGGAACATCCGCACGCGCGCCGGGCGGAAATAGCGGAGTTTGCCGTCGAGACCTGGAACCAGCTCGGCCAGCGGCAAATCCGAGTGGGGGTGGCGTTTCCGGATGAGATTGTCCAGCACGGGTGGGTACCGCAGGGCCCCCAGGCTGATCCACGCAATCCGCTCCGCCGACACAGTGTCGAAAATCGCGTCGACAACCTCCCTGTAGCCTTTCTCCCAACCTTCGTGCTCGATCAGGGGATCGAAGTGGAAACCGAGACGGTAACCGGCGTCCTGCACCTTTCGGGCCGCCTCCAGGCGAGCTTCCACAGGAGGTGCGTCGCCCTCCTCGCTGGCTGCGACCGAGTCGGTGTTCAGGGACCACGAGACGATCACCCGGCCGCGCGGATTCAGGTCCAGAAACTGGTCCACGTACGTGGTTTTGGTCTTGAGCTCCAGAATCGCGTTGTTCTGCCGCGCGAAGAACGGGATGAGCTCCCGACTCTGGAGAGCGACGGGGTCAAACGTCAGGCTGTCCGTGAGTTCGCCGGTCCCGATTCGAAAAAACTGCTCCGGGTGAGCGGTTAGTGCTTCTTCCACCTCGGCCAGGGCTTCCTCCAGATTGACGTACACAGTGAGGAGCGGGTTGTTCAGGTAGCCCTGCAGAATGCAGTACGTGCAGCCCACGTCGCAGCCGGTCTGAATGTTGAGCACACGGTAGAGGCAGCAGATGTGCCGCTGGGTGCCGGGGCAGAATTTCAGGAACTTTCCCGGGAAGACGGCCAGCAGAAGGTCGGGTTTTCCGGACGGCGGCGGACTCTGGCGAGCTCGTTCGCGCAAAAAGTCCTGCAGGTCATCCACAAAAATGACGTCAAGGCCTCCGAGGCGCTCGAGGTCCCCGTCCCGTCGCCGAAGGCGATCGAGGAACCTGTCCCGTCGCCGGAGGCGATCGAGGACAAGCCGCGTTCGGGGGTTGCTTTCGGCGCGCTTCTCGATGAAAATCCTCTCCGGTCGCAGCACGGAATCGGGCAGTGGAGCAACACTCGACCGATTTGGCCCTGCGCCTTGCCGATCAGGAGCTCGCGTCATCGGGTTCCTCTTCCGGGGTGAGTTCGAGGAAATGGAAAAGCTCGTCCAAAGCGGGATTTTCTCGCAGCCGCTGCAGAGAGTGCACGGCTTCGCCAAACTGCCGCGGGCCCGTGAACCTGAGCTCCAAGGTCAATTCCGGCGTCTCGAAGGAGGGACTGTGTTCCAGTCGCGAGCGCGGAGGCAGCCGAAGC
>JAADFT010000342.1 GCA_013152765.1 Calditrichota bacterium
AGCGACCACGAAGTCGCGGATGTTTTCCAGCACTTCGCCGTAGGGTCGGTGCAGCATCATGCCCCGATTGGCGTAGCGAGCGATCAACTGAACGATCTGCGTCGCATCTGGAATGCGTGCGGGGCGCAACTGCAGCGTCGACGACTCGCGGGCTCCCTTCTCCCGCTCTCCGGTCTCCGCCTTCCGCACCCGCCGTTTGGCCACGGTCTCCACACCTGTCATCTCAAACCTCCGTAACCCCGTTACCGGGTCCCGCTTGATCCTGCTGCGTCAGATTGCTTGTGCCTTTCCCCTGGCCCGCCGCCAGCACGCACAGTCTCAAATTTGGCTTCGGTCTCAACTCCGAATGAGAAAAATCCCCGCCCTGTTCAAGCGGACCCAACGTAACAGATTCAGCTCAACTGTGACTGCACAACCGACCAGAGGATCCTGGCCGCTTCCTGAAGTTCGCTTTCCGCAACGGTCAGCGGCGGCAGGAAACGCAGCACCTTCTTGCCAGCCGGACACAGCAACAAACCCTGCTCGCGCGCTGCATCGGCCAACGGACCGACCGGTCGCGCGAACTCCATCCCGAGCATCAGTCCAAGCCCGCGCACGTCGCGGATGCTGTTGCTTTCGGCTTTCATCGAGTCCAGGTACTCCCTGAACACCCGGCCTTTCCGTTTCACCTGAGTCGGGATGTCTTCCTCGAGCAGCACCCGCAGAAAAGCTTCGCCAGCCGCGCAGGCTACCGGGTTCCCACCGAACGTGCTGCCGTGGTCACCCGGCTTGATCACTCCCGCCACGTCTTCCTTTACCAGGACGGCGCTGAGCGGCAGTCCCCCGCCGAGCGGTTTGGCAAGTACCAGAACGTCCGGTTCCACCCCGTAGGTCTGGTAAGCAAAAAGGTCGCCCGTGCGTCCGAGACTGCACTGGATCTCGTCGAAAATCAGCAGAGCGTTGTGCTTGGTTGCCAGCTCACGCAATCCCTTCAGAAACTCCACAGTCGCGGGCCGGATGCCGCCTTCGCCCTGTACGGGTTCCACCAGAATGGCCGCCGTCCGGTCGTCAATCAGGGCTTCAGCCGAAGCCAGGTCGTTGAAAACCGCGTGGCGGAAGCCCGGCAGCATCGGTTCGTAGCCGCGGCGGTACTTTCGCTGCCCGGTGGCGGTGAGAGCCGCAAAAGTCCGTCCGTGGAAACTGTTCTTGAAAGCCAGAATCCGGACTTTCTCCCGGCCGAACGTACTTTTGGCCCACTTGCGGGCGAACTTCAACGCCGCCTCCACCGCTTCGGCGCCGCTGTTCGCAAAAAACACGCGGTCAGCAAAAGAGTTTTCGACGAGAAGAGCGGCGAGTCGGGCCTGCGGCTCCGTGTGGTAAAGGTTGGACGTGTGAATCACACGATCCACCTGCTCGTGAATTGCTTTGAGAATGGCCGGATGACCGTAGCCGAGAGCATTCACAGCGATGCCCGACACAAAATCCAGGTAGCGCTTCCCCGACGCGTCGATCAGGTACGAACCCTCGCCGCGGACGAAAACCAGATCCGGGCGCTTGTAGGTGCCAAGAAGGTAGCGATTTGCCTGTTCAATCACCTGGTCCATCCAGCATCTCCTCCGATTTGACCACGAGTGTGCCCACGTCGACATTCTCGTCGGAAAGTGCCGCAGCGAGGGTGTCCGGGCCCTGCCAGCGCAGGATTCTCGCGAAGTCCACACCGTGTTCGAGGGCCCAGAATGCCGACTCAATTTTCGGGATCATGCCGCTACCCGCTTCACCCGTCCGAAACATTTCCTCGGCAAGATGCGGGGTCAAAACCGGCACCCGTTCGCCGTCGCGCAGCACGCCGTCCGTGTCGCCAAAGTAGAGCAGAAACTCGGCCTTCCAGGCGGCGGCAACCTGTGCTGAGGCCCAGTCGGCGTTGACGTTGTAGGCCTGCCCGCCAGGCCCGGAAGATATCGGCGAGACAACCGGCACGAAACCGGCCTGGGAAAGCAGATCGATCAACCCAACGTTCACCTGTTTCACGCGCCCTACCAAGCCGAGTTGCCCTCCGTACGCCGACTCCGGCTCCACCTGAATCAGGCCGCCGTCGCGGCCGCTCAAGCCCACCGCAGTTACCCCGGCCTGTTCCAGCGCGGCCACGATTGCCTTGTTCATCTTGCCGGACAGCACCATTTCCGCGGCTTCGAGCACGGCCTCGTCGGTGACACGCTGGCCCTCGACGAAACGGGTCGGCACACCAAGCCGCTTCAGCAACGTCGAAATTGCCGGCCCACCCCCGTGGACGATGGCAAACCGGTAGCCTTCGACAGCCCGCATGGCACGGGCCAGTTCCGCGAGCAGCCCGGCGTCTTCCACCAGCTTTCCACTGATCTTGAGCAACACAGGACGCCCGATCACAGCGCCGTCCCCTCGTTGAATCCGAACATCAGGTTGAAATTTTGCACAGCCTGACCGCTGGCCCCTTTCACCAGGTTGTCGATTGCCGAAAAGAGAACCGCTTGCCCAGGCCCGGCCGGTCTTGCGGCCAGTAGACACAGGTTCGTGCCGGTCACCCACTTCGTTTCCGGCAGAGCATCCTCCAGCACCCGGACGAACGGCTCGTCGGCGTAGGTTGCTTGCCAGGTCTTCACAACATCGTCAGCGCTGCCACGAGCCAGTCTGACGTAGATCGTCGACAGGATGCCGCGGTCCATCGGCACCAGGTGCGGCACAAATGTCAGCCGTACGGGTCGGCCTGCTGCCTGCGTCAGGTAAGTCTCCATTTCCGGCACGTGCCGGTGGGTCCTCCCGGGCGAGTAGGGCGAAAAGTTGTCGTTGGCTTCCACAAAATGCATGCGTTCGCGGAGCTTCTTGCCCGCACCCGAAAGCCCGCTCTTGGCATCAACAATGACGCCGTCCTCTGCAACAAGCCCCTCCTGGAGGAGCGGCAACAGCGGCAGCAAGACCGACGTCGGGTAGCAGCCCGGGTTGGCCACCAGCCCCGCCTGGCGCACCTGGTCGCGGTAGAACTCGGGCAGGCCGTACACCGCCTCGCTCAAAAGCTCCGGCGCCGGGTGGGTCACGCGGTACCACTCTTCGTAGAGTTCGCGGTCAGGGAGGCGAAAATCGGCGCTCAGGTCGATCACACGGACACCGCGTTCCACAAACGCCTTGGCGCGGGCGGCCGACTCGCCGTGAGGAAGGCAGAGAAACACCGCGTCCAGGCCGCGGTCGTACAGGTCAGCCGCGTGAACTACCGGCTGATCCAGACGCGCGGGCAACCAGGGAACGATCTGACTCAGCTTTTCGCCAGCCCGACTCTCGGAGCTCACGCCGACCAATTCCACGCCGGGGTGACGCTCCAAAATCCGCAACAGCGTTTCGCCGGTGTAGCCGGTCACCCCGGCGATTGCCACCCTCACCGTCTTCGTCGACCCCTTGCTCACGTTCGGTAGCTCCCGTTGATGTGAACGTACTCCTTCGTAATGTCACACGTGTACATGACGGCTTCACCCTCACCCAGTCCCAGGTCGAGCTCGATTTCGACACCCGGCCCCGAAAACACGCGCGCTTCGTCCTCGGCCGAGACCTGCACCGGGGCGCCGTTCTGGAAGAACACCACACCGTCCAGGCGCACCACCAGGCGCTGCAAATCGACCCCGGCACCGCTGGCTCCCAGCGAGGCAACCACGCGGCCCCAGTTGGCGTCGCCGCCTGCGATCGCGGTTTTCACGAGCAAGGAGTTGGCAATTTCGCGGGCGGCTTTCCTGGCATCCTCGGTCGACGCCGCGCCTCGCACCTGCACAGTCACCCATTTGCTGGCACCTTCGCCGTCGGCAGCAATTTGCCGCGCAAGGCTCACGCACACCGCTTTCAGGCCGGAGCGGAACCGGCTCCAGTCG
>JAADFT010000343.1 GCA_013152765.1 Calditrichota bacterium
GATTCGCGCAGTTCCACCAAGGCGTCCATGTCCACTTCCACAGTCAGGTAGAAATGCGGCACCGGCGCCTTGCTCTGCACCATTCGCTTAGCTACGGCCTCCCGCATCATGCTGAGCGGCAAATCTTCGTAGTCCTCCGTGGCGGCGATGGGCTGAACAGCCGGTTCGGGAGCTGGTGGCGCCGCAGGTGCCTCCGCCGGCGCCCCTGCTTTCTGCGCGATCAAGGCCTCCACGTCGCGCTTCACAATGCGGCCGTCGGGACCGCTGCCTTTCACGCCGCGCAGATCCAGCCCGTGTTCCAGCGCCAGCTTCCGCGCCAGGGGGGAAGCCTTGATCTTCGTCGGAGATTCGGCCGGCGTTTCCGTCTCCGGTGCCGCTGCCGGGGGCTTCTCCGTCGTCTCTTCGACCTCGGGAGCTGGCTCCTCTTTCGCCTTGGCTGCCAGCGCCACACCAAGCTCGCCCAGAATTTGAGAAATGTCTTCACCCGGCTCGCCCAGCACGGCAATCGGTGCGCCCACAGGCACGCGCTGTCCCTCTTCGACCAGGATCTTGAGCAGCGTCCCTTCGTCGAAAGCTTCCAGCTCCATGTTGGCTTTGTCCGTTTCCACCTCGGCCAGGGCTTCGCCGGGCTGAACCGTGTCCCCCTCCTTCTTGATCCACTTCAGGATCACACCCTCTTCCATCGTGTCGCTCAAACGCGGCATCTGAATCGGAATGGCCATGACGACATCCCTCGCTTACAGGTACAAAACCTTTCGGATGGCTTTCTTGACTTTCGACGGGTCCGGCATGGCGGCGTGCTCCAGCCGCTTGTTGTAGGGCATCGGAACGTCGGCGCTGGTCACCCGCTCCACGGGGGCGTCCAGGTCGTCGAAACAACGCTGCTGGATCCGGTAGGCGACCTCAGACGCCACGCCACTGAACGGCCAGCCTTCCTGCACAATCACAGCCCGGTTCGTTTTCCGCACCGACGCCACAACTGCCTCTTCGTCCAGCGGTCGGATCGTCCTGAGATCCAGAACCTCCACCGAGATGTCTTCCTCTTCCAGCTCTTTCGCCGCCTGCAAAGCCACGTGCACCATCTTGGAGTACGCAATCACCGTCACGTCCTCACCCTCGCGCTTCACGTCGGCTTTGCCCAGAGGAATGAGCAACTCCCCTTCCGGGACCTCTCCCTTCATCCCGTACATTACCTCGCTTTCCACAAAGATCACGGGGTTGTCGTCGCGGATGGAGGTCTTCAGCAGCCCTTTGGCGTCTGCGGGTGTGCTCGGAGCTACCACTTTGAGTCCCGGCACGTGGGCGTACCAGGCCTCCAGAGCCTGCGAGTGCTGCGCCGCCAGCTGGTGCGCCGCTCCGCCGGGTCCGCGGAACACGATGGGCACCTTGAACTGCCCGCCGGACATGTACCGCAGCTTGGCAGCGTTGTTGACGATCTGGTCCATCCCGAGGATGGAGAAATTCCACGTCATCACTTCCACGATGGGCCGGAGACCAACCATCGCGGAGCCGATGCCCACTCCAATGAAACCGAGCTCAGCAATGGGCGTGTCGATCACTCGTTTCTCACCGAAGCGCTCCAGCAGGCCCTGCGACACCTTGTAAGCTCCCTGGTAGAACCCAACTTCCTCGCCCATCAGGTAAACCCGCTCGTCGCGCTCCATTTCCTCCGCCATCGCCTGGTTGAGCGCTTCGCGCATGCTGATCAGTGCCATCGCTTCTCACACCTCCTCTTCCGCGTACACGTCCGTGAACAGCTCGGACAGATCCGGCTCCGGACTCTTTTCTGCGAACTCCACGGCCTCCTGGACCACACGCTTCACCTCAGCCTGGATGGCTTTGTCCTGTTCGTCCGTCAGGATTCCCAATTCTTTCAGTTTCCGGGGGAACGTCAGGATGGGATCGTGCTTCATCTGCTCTTCCAGCTCTTCCTTGGTCCGGTAGTGAGCCGGATCGGACATGCTGTGGCCGCGAAACCGGTACGTGCGCGCCTCGATCAGCGTGGGCACTTTGTCCTGGCGGGCGGCCTTAACGGCTTCCGACACTTTGGTGTACACGTCGAAAATGTCCATGCCGTCCACCACGTCACGGCGCATGTTGTAAGCGCAGGCTTTTTGCGAAAGATCGAACAAGGACGACGCGCGCTCCAGAGGAGTGCCCATGGCGTAGCGGTTGTTCTCACAAATGTAGATGACCGGCAGCTTCCACAAAGCCGCCAGGTTCATCGACTCGTGAAACGCGCCCTGGTTAATGGCACCCTCGCCGAAAAAGCACAGCACAACTTCGTCTCCCTCGACGTACTTGATTTTGAAACCCACGCCGGTGGCCAGCGGAATCTGCCCGCCCACAATGCCATGCCCGCCCAGAAAACGGTGTTCCGCGTCGAAGAAGTGCATCGAACCACCCTTGCCCTTGGAGCAGCCGGTGACTTTCCCGTAGAGCTCAGCCATGGCCTTCTTCGGATCCATCCCCTTCAGCAGGGCGTGGCCGTGGTCGCGGTAGGCCGCGACTACGTAGTCCTCGTCGCGAATCGCGGCAATGGCCCCCGTGCCGGTCGCTTCCTGCCCGATGTACAAATGAAGGAAACCGCCGATTTTGCCCAGGCTGTACGCCTTGGCAGCCTGCTGTTCGAACACGCGAACGAGCAGCATCTTTCGGTACCAGTCCAGCAGAGTGTCGGGGCCGAGTTCTTTCAGCAAATCCGCCGCCCCTGCGGTCTTTTTGCCTTTTGCAGCTTTTCGAGGCATCTCAACAACTCCTTAAGCTGTGTAAATTCAAGCATGTGCGATTGCACCACAACAAGACCAGGACGGGTGCTTTGTCCAACCGCATCCTGCTCGGAACAGCAACTACCCCAGGGCCCATCGACCGCCCAGTCTTAAACCAACAAACCGATTACGTTACGCAGAACACCCTGCCAGCGAAAGTTCGTCGGCGGGCAGAAGCTCCTCCACCGGTTCTGGCTCGTCCTCAACAGCACGCTCGGAAAGTCCGGCACTCCCCGCTGCCAGCGCCAGCACTGCAGCCCCCAAAAGCGGAGCAGCCGCGCTCAAAGCCAGCATGTCGCGCACGCCGACCAGATCAGCGACGTGTCCGAGAATCAGGCCTGCCACGATGAAACCGCCGTCAAAAGCGCCGAGGAACACGCCGAACACGGGGCCGCGCGTGTGGTAGGTAGTCAGGTCCGCCACGAGCGCCGTGAGGGCAGGCTGAAAAACACCGAACACGATTCCGTACAACGCACCAGCCACCAGTACCCAGCCCTGGTTCGCGGCAAAAGCGAGGGCCAGCAACACGCCCGAAAAAGCGACCAGCGAAAGGGCCGAAAGACGCACGCGACCGAAGCGGTCGGGCAGGTCCTTGCCAAGCGTTCTGATCAGCAGGGTGAACACAGCAAAAATGGCGAAGAAAGCTCCGGAAGAGCCAAGACCGTTTTCCTTCACGAGGAGCGGCACAAAAGTGAACGCCGCACCGTGCCCCACAGCACCCAGGAAGAAAACCACGGACGCCAGCAACACCCCGCGCGACATCCAGCGTCGACTCTGGTGCTTTGCGTCCGAAGCCGGAGAGAGCGCCCGGGCCTCAGCCACACCCCGCACGCTCAACACGCCGAGCAGAGTGCTGAGCGCCATCACCGCCAGCACGCCGCGGAGATCTGCAGGCCGGTAAAGCGCTTCCGCTACCGCCGGTCACAGGGCAATCCCGACGTAGTTGGCCACGCCCATTTCGCTGATCGCGGCCCCTCGGCGTTCGGGTCGCGCCACGTCGGCCACGTAAACCAGCGTAGCAGTCGTGAAAACGCTCAGCAGCGCCCCATGAACAATTCGCACCGGAACGAGAAGCCAGCCACCCTGAG
>JAADFT010000344.1 GCA_013152765.1 Calditrichota bacterium
CGGGTGTGGAAATCCTGTGGGTTGATCAGGTAGAGAAAATTGCGAACTTGGGAGAGCAGCGTCACGTCGCGGGAGTTCACGTTCGGTGGCTCTTCGAAACACGGAGGGATGTTGTCGAGGTCGCGGTGATCGGCCGCAAACTCCACGTAGCCTCGCGCACTTGCCAGCTCGTAGGCGCGCTGCGCCTGGGCGCAGGTCGTGCAGTAGTCCGTCACAAAGGCGGCCAGCCCCTGCTCAAGAGCGAGATCCAGAAAACCCTCGTAGCGCGTGCGAACATCCCGCGGCGTTTCGACGCCTTCCCCGGTGTAGCCGTAGTACACGTCTTCTTGGCCCACACCGTCCAGCGCTCGAATGTAGCTCGTAGCTGGCTTCCCCGAAGGCTCCCCGCTCTCCGTCAGCAGGTCCAGACCGTCCTGGGCGATCACAACAAAGTCGGGATTCGCCCGTTTCGCCGCAGCGCTGATCCGGGCCACGAAAGCGCGCATTTCGGCGCGGTAGTCCCGCAGCTCTCCCGGGGGACTTGGCTGCCGGTGGCAGCCAGTCGTGAAACCGAGCACGACAACAGAAATCCAAAGAACAAGCGCGTGCAGCTTTCGCTTCGTACGCAGCAAACCCACTCTCAGCAAGTTCAGCCTTTCCAGACCAGCGAAAATCCAGAACCGACCACTACAGCTTCCACTCTCGCTACAACGTGTACCCCGGATGCAGGCTCATTTCACCGACTGGCTACTCGTACCTCAGCGCCACGATCGGGTCCATCGAAGCGGCTTTTGTGGCCGGGTAAACACCGAACACCAGGCCAACGACAGAGCAAAACAGCAGCCCAACGAAAAGCGTCCACACCGGCACCACAGCAGGAAGCGGGGTCAGCAAACTCACCAGCTTGCCGATCGACACGCCCAAAATGATTCCGATCACCCCGCCGACCTCGCTCAGCGTGATCGCCTCGACCAGAAACTGCATCATGATGTCGCTCTTCTTGGCGCCGACCGCCTTGCGGATGCCGATCTCGCGCGTCCGTTCCATCACCGTCACCAGCATGATGTTCATGATCCCGACACCCGCTACAATCAACGAAATCGACGCGATCACGTACGCAGCGAGGCGAATGTAGCGCGTCAAATTGTTGAAGGTCTCAACCAGGGTCTCGTTGGAGAAAATCTCGAAATCGTTGTCCTCCCACGGCGGCACCTTCCGCACCGCCCGAAGGATGCCGATGGTCTGCTCCATCGCCTCGTTGTACAGCGCCGGGCTCTTGGCCTGGATGCTCAGCGACAGCGACCGATTCTTGCCCCAGCTCTTCAGGAACGTCGTGATGGGCACGTAAACCACGTTGTCGCGACTCTGGCCGAAAATGGTCCCCTGTTTGGCCAGCACACCGATCACCTTGAACTTGTGCCCTTCCACGATCACCCACTGGTCCACAGGGTCGCCCCACGGGAAAAGGCGCTCCACCACGTCGGTGCCGAGAACCACCACTCTGCGGCTGCGTTCCACGTCCACCTCGGAGATGAAACGCCCCGCAGCCATGGACTGCCCGTTCGTTTGCAGGTATTCCGGCGTGGTACCCACGATCAAGACCGTGGGAAGCGTCTTCTTGTCTTTGAACTGGATTGTTGCGCCGCCGCGGTAAGCCTGCTCGGAAACCGCTTTTACAGCCGTGGCGCGCTCGCGAATGGCCCTGGCCTCGGCCCGCGTGATGTTTTTCCGATTCCGGTACTTGCGCCAGTTCGACCCACCGATGCTGATGGGCGGGTATTTCTGAACCTGAAAAACGTCGTTGCCGAGGATCTGAAGCTGCTCGGCCACGTTCCGCTTCAACCCTTCCACCAGCGACTGCATCGCGATGATCGTCATCACGCCGATCACGATGCCGAGAAGGGTCAAGAACGAGCGCAGCTTGTTTGCGCGAATGCTGCTCAGTGCAACCGAAAAGTGTTCACCAATGACCATCTCAGTCCTTTGCCAGAAGTGCAGCCAACGCTACTCGTAACGCAGCGACTCGATCGGATTCAGTCGAGCTGCGCGACTTGCCGGGTAGATGCCGAACACCAGACCAATCGTGAGAACAAAACCGATCCCCAGCGCCACGATCCAGCCGGTGATGGCCGCCGGGATCGGCGTCATGGAGGCAATCAGTTTGGCCAGCAGAATGGCCAGCCCGATCCCGATCAGTACGCCAAGCGAAACGATGAACATCGACTCGACCAGAAACTGCCAGAGGATGTCGCGGTTTTTGGCCCCAACCGCTTTGCGGATGCCGATCTCCCGTGTTCGCTCGGTCACGCTCACCAGGAGGATGTTCATGATGCCAATGCCACCGACCAGGAGCGAGATCGATCCCACACCGATCGCCACTGCCCAGAGCGAGGTCGTCAGGTTCTTGTACGTTTGCATCAGCATGCTCTGTTCGTTGATGGCAAAATCGTTCTTGGCGCCCGGTGGCACCTTCCTGACGCGTCGGAGAATTCCCTCCAGCTCGTAGCGAGCATCCTCCATCAGCGCAGGGTCTTTCACCTTGACCTCGATCTGGTCGACGCGGCGGTGAATGCCCGTGATCTTGCGAAAAAGGCCGATGGGGACAACCACGTAGGTGTCGAGGTTGAAATCGAACATTTTCCCCTTCTTGGCCAGAACGCCGATCACACGAACGGGGTAACCGCCGACTTTCACCCGCTTGCCAATCGGGTCTTCGTTCTTGAAAAGCTTTTCGGCCACCTCCCAGCCGAGCACACACACGGCCCGGCGGTGCGACACATCGTTCGGCGTGAGAAACCGACCAATCTCCGGCACGGCGTTGCTGGTCACCATGTAGTTCTCGTCGGTACCCAGCAGACGCACGCCGCTCACCCGGCGGTTACGGTACTTCACGTCCCGAGTCGTGGCCACGGTTGGCGCAACGGCCTCCACAAGCGTGGCGTACTTGCGAATCGCCAGCGCTTCCTTCATCGTGATGTCGCGGCGGTTGCGGTAAATCCAGAAGCTGTTGCCCTTCATGATCCAGGGGAATTTCTCGACGTAAAGCGTGGCCGTGCCCAGTTGCGAGATCTCGCGCGTGAAGGCGTGGTTCAGCCCTTCGACCAGGGCAACGATCGTCACCACGGTCGTGACCCCGATCACGATGCCCAACGTGGTCAGCACCGTGCGCAGCTTGTAGGCCATCAGGGCATCGACTGCGATTCTTACCCCTTCCCAGAGGGAAAGCGCTGTGCGGTAAAGTCTGCTCATCGTGCTCTCTGTGTGTAGCCGCAAGACGCCACAATCAAACCGGCGGGATCGCTCACTCGCTCACCGCCACCTTTTTCACAAGTGGCTCGTCGCTCTCGATTTTGCCGTCCCGAATCCGGATGATGCGGTTCGTGTGTTCGGCGATGTACTCCTCGTGCGTGACCAGCACAACCGTGTTGCCTTGCTCGTACAGCTCCTGAAAAATGGCCATGATTTCTTCGCCCGTACGAGTGTCCAGGTTTCCGGTAGGTTCATCAGCCAGAATGAGCGAAGGGTTGTTCACCAAAGCGCGGGCGATGGCCACCCGCTGCCGCTGCCCGCCAGAAAGCTCGTTTGGCCGGTGGTGTACGCGGTCGGCCAGACCCACTCGCGCCAGCGCATCCATGGCCATCTGACGGCGCCGGGCCGCCGGCGTCCCGTTGTAGATCAGAGGCAATTCCACGTTGTGGAGCGCCGAAGCGCGCGGCAGCAGGTTGAAGGTCTGGAAAACAAAGCCGATTTCGCGGTTCCGGATCTCTGCCAGTTTGTCGTCTGGCAGATCACTCACCTTTTCGCCCTTCAGGTAGTACTCTCCCGACGTCGGCGTGTCGAGGCAACCCAGAATGTTCATCAGCGTGGA
>JAADFT010000345.1:0-3217 GCA_013152765.1 Calditrichota bacterium
GTCCACCCAATTCTTCAGCCAGCTCTAAAGCCCGGGCGGCGTAAGCCAGAATTTGCTGCGTTTCGATTCCGGAAATGTCGGCGAAGAACCAGCCACAACTCGTGTACATGAGCATGGCATGGCGCTGCATTTCCAGCAGCTTCAGCGCCCGGACCATTTCGTCGGCTGTCAACGCGTGTGATGCTGTTTCGGAGAAAAACCTGTCCAGATTCTCAGGGGAACGGTCCAGAATCACCTGGATGTACGCGTCTCGCGCAGCCCATGGGTCCACGAACAGTTGTCCGGCCTGAGCTTCGTAGAGCTCCGCCATTCGGTCGCGAATGGCGTCCAGGCCACGCCGGAGGGGCGTGCGCCACTTCTGGTTCCACCCGGGCTGACCGCCAGTGCTGCAACCGCAGTCTCTGAACCAGCGCCCCACCCCGTGGGCGCAGCTCCAGGACGAACCCCGGCCGTCCGGTCCCTCGTCGATTTCCGCCTCCCACTGCGCCGGAAACTCATCCAGGAACCGAGCGAAGCTCATCACTTCGAAAGCCCGCTTCGGCGCCTCAACCTCCAGAAGGTAAGCCAAAGCCATGTCGCCGAACGGCTTGTGATGGCCGTACGTCTCCCCGTCGGTGGCAATCGAGACAAGCCGTGGCGTACCCGCGCTGCTGCCAAAGGCACTTTCGATGGCGTCGGCGAACGTCGAGGCATTGGTGAGAAGGTTGTCGAAGCTCACCCGGCGCGACAGCTCACCGTGGTAGAAAAAGACCGTCACGTAGCGCTCGGGATCGCGACTGCCGTCCGCCTTCCGCAGGTAGCAGCGGTAGGGTCGTGAGGTGTCCACCTTGCCCCCCGAGACATCCGTCCACTCTCCCTTTCCCGGCAAAGGACGCACCGCCTTCGCCTGGTAGGGGGACAGAATCACGAAGCGCATGCCGTGTTCAAAGAGGTCGGCGAGCACCTCGTAATTGACCGCCGTCTCCGGAAGCCACATGGCCTCGGGCTGCCGACCGAACCGGGCCTCGAAGTCCGCAATGCCCCAGCGGATCTGCGTCCGGCGGTCACGCGCGTTGGCCAGCGGCAGAATCATGTGGTTGTAAGCTTGCGCCAGAGCGTTACCGTGCCCCTGCCCGTTTGTCAGGCTTTCCGCGTCGGCCCGCCTGATGCGCTCCAGAACCTCCGGATCGTTCTCGGCCAGCCACGCGACCAGCGTTGGCCCGAAATTGAAGCTGATTCTCCGGTAGTTGTTCACGATTTTTTCGATCCGTCCGCGCGGCTCGAGAATTCTGGAGGCGGAGTTCGGGCGGTAACACTCAGCATTCACCCGCGCGTTCCAGTCGTGGTAGGGAGCCGCCGAGGGCTGCCGGTCAATGGCTTCCGTCCACGGATTTTCCCGCGGCGGCTGGTAGAAATGGCCGTGGATGATGAGAATTCGGCGATCTTTAGCGTCCAAGCTTACCTCGCACACGCGGTAACAAGAAGCAAGTCCCCCTCGCGAGCGTTGCGGGAGCGTGGGCTCCCGCAACCTTCTGCTGCGTCAGAATTCTGTCCCGGCCAAGTCGGCCTTGGCCAGTGTACCTTTCCGTTAGCCGGGGGCCGAGTTCCCGGCCAACGGACGACCTCGTTTCTCCAGGCCAGGCTCAGGGAGTAGACCCGGCCTAACGTGGCTCCTTCATTTCACGCGTACAAACTCAATCCGCCGGTTGGCCGCGCGGCCCTCCGGAGTGTCGTTCGTCGCGATTGGCTGCGTTGGCCCGTAGCCGACTGCGCGCAGCCGCGACGGGTCGATCCCGCGGCTGATCAGGTAGCGTCGCACCGCCTCCGCGCGCTTCTGCGACAGCCGCATGTTGAACTCGTACGATCCCGTGTTGTCGGTGTGCCCGCGGATTTCAACCACGATCTCCGGGTGATCCCGCAGGATCTCGTACACCTGATCCAGCACCGGGTACGAGTCCTCGGTGATTTTCGCACTACCAACCCGGAAATGAATGCCCGGCAGAACCAGCTTCTCGCCCTTCTTCTCCAGCGGCTTCGGCGCCGGTTTCTCGTCCGGACACCCGTCGTCGTCCTGGTAACCGTTGAAGGTTTCCGGCTCGTTCGGACACTTGTCGTCTTTGTCCTGGATGCCGTCGTTGTCGTTGTCCAGGTCAGGGCACCCGTCCTCGTCCTGGTAGCCGTCGAAGTCCTCCGCAAGATCCGGACACTTGTCGTTGACATCCAGGATCCCGTCCCCGTCGTTGTCGGGATCCGGAACGCCGTCCAGATCCTGGTAACCGTCCCGATCCTCAGGCTGGTTCGGCGCCTTGTCCTTCAGGTCCGGAATGCCGTCCTGATCGTTGTCCGGGTCGGGAACACCGTCGCTGTCCTCAAAACCGTCGAAGTCCTCCGGTTCGTTGGGGGCCAGGTCGTAGCGGTCCTCGATGCCGTCGCCGTCTGTGTCCTTGTGGCCGCCGAAGAAAATGGTCGCGCCGAAAAGCAGCTCGAGCACAGCGCGGTTGTCATCCGGAGGGGTTCCACCAATCGTGCTTTCGTCGCCCTTGATCAGGTGGTTCCAGCGCAGCGCGATTTGAAACGCCTGGTTTTCGGAAGCAAACAGCTCCAGACCGATGCCCCCCACCAGTGTCGCGCTCGGCACGTCGCCATTTACCGACTGGCCGGTGGCAAAAATCCCACCGCCTCCGGTTATTTTCCGCACATCCCAGTCGGTCACACCGAGCCCAAAGCACACGAAGGGACGAAAAGGCTGATCAGCCAGGAAGGCGTACTGCCCCTCGACGCTGAACGGCACAAGCAGCGTCTTCCACGGTCCAACCGCCGCGAAATGGCTGCCGTGCGGATCCCGGGCGTAGACCCACCCGTAGCCAGCTCGGGCCTGCAGCGACAGAGCCGGCGTGAAGCCGTACCGCAGGCTAACCCCGGCCCACTGGTCGACGGTCGACCGGTCCGTCTGACCCAAAACCATTTTCACAGCGCTGGCGAAAACGCCAACGCCGACCTTTCCCGTCTGATCCTGGGCCTCTACGACGCCCAGCTGACCCAGCAACAGAGCAACGACCACCAGAGCACGGACACGCATCGTCCCCTCCTGCAATTGGCTTCCTACCAGAGTACGCCTTCTTGGCTTCCCGGTCGTCTGCATGCTCAAGAACCGGGGAAAAACGCACCAGAGGAGACTACAAACCGCGTGCCAAAGGCAGCCTGCAGGCTGCAGAAAAAGGCATCCCTCAGATGTCGC
>JAADFT010000345.1:3274-7119 GCA_013152765.1 Calditrichota bacterium
GCTACTCCAGGCGCTCCCGGAAGTACTCCACCAGGCGGTCGATCCCGACCCGTTCCTGCTGCATCGAGTCGCGCTCGCGCACCGTGACGGTGCGATCCTCGAGCGTCTGGGAATCCACGGTCACACAGTAGGGCGTTCCGATCTCGTCCTGGCGGCGGTACCGACGGCCGATGGCGCCGCCCTCGTCGTAGAAGACCATCCAGTACTTGCGCAGGTCCTGCTCGATTTTCCGCGCGAGCTCGGGCATGCCGTCACGCTTGACCAGCGGGAAAATACCCACCTTGATCGGAGCCAGCTTCGGGTGGAAATGCAACACCGTGCGCACGTCGCCGCCCAGGTCCTCCTCCTCGTAGGCGTCGGAGAGAACGGTGAGCACCGTGCGGTCCGCCCCCGCAGACGTCTCGATGATGTACGGAATGTAGCGCTCACGGGTCTGGTCGTCGAAGTAGCGCATGTCCTTGCCGGAGTACTCCTGGTGGCGCTTCAGGTCGAAATCCGTGCGGTTGTGAATGCCCTCCAGCTCGCGCCAGCCGAACGGGAATTCGTACTGGATGTCGTAGGCTGCGGCGGCGTAGTGGGCGAGCTCATCTTCGCCGTGCTGGTGGAAACGCAGCTTCTCTTTGCGAATGCCCAGGTCCAGGTACCACTGCATCCGCTTCTGGCGCCACTCTTCGAACCAGTCCGGGTCCGTACCTGGTTTCACGAAAAACTGCATTTCCATCTGCTCGAACTCGCGAGTTCGAAAAATGAAATTCCGCGGCGTAATTTCGTTGCGGAACGCTTTTCCGATCTGGGCAATCCCAAAAGGAACCTTCAGGCGCGTGGAATTCAGAACGTTCAGGTAGTTCACGTAAATTCCCTGTGCCGTCTCCGGCCGCAGGTACACCACGCTGGCTTCCTCTTCCACGGGGCCCATGTGGGTCTTGAACATCAGGTTGAACTGTCGTACTTCCGTCAGTTCGCCGCCGCACACGGGGCAGCGGTCGCCTTCGATTTCGTCCGCGCGAAAGCGGCGTTTGCACTGCTTGCAGTCCACCATCGGATCCGTGAAGCCCTCGACGTGCCCGGAGGCTTCCCACACCTTCGGGTGCATCAGGATGGCCGCGTCCAAGCCAACGATGTTGTCGTGCTCGCGAACCATCGCCTTCCACCAGGCCTCTTTGATGTTCCGCTTCAGCTCCACGCCAAGCGGACCGTAGTCGTAGCAACTGTCCAGCCCGCCGTAAATCTCGCTCGACTGAAAGATGAAGCCGCGCCTGCGGCACAGCGACACGATCTTGTCCATCAGAGTGGTTGTCTTCGCTGCCATTCGCCCTTCCCTGTCCTGTTTTGCGTTCGTCCAACTCTCAGTAACTTACCCTGCACGCGCCACCCGCGTCGCAGCGGATTCCAACTTCTCCTTCGGCCGCCGCAGCCCGGCACCGTCGCCGCGCTTCTTTTTCTCTACGACCCTGCACGTTGCGCCGCACTCAGTCCGTTCAAAAAAGCGAGGCTCCGGAGACCGTGCAACGACTCAAAATGGTACCCCAGGTAAAGCTGCAACCAGCGGTCCAGCTCAGCGGCCGTTCTCTCCGAAATGGGAGCCGCAGCCTTCTCCGGTGGAACCTGCGCCAGCCAGCGAGCCCACTCCAGCGTGCGACCACTCGCCGGAACCACTGTTCTGCCCTCGGGCACACACTGGTCGCACACGTAGCCGCCGTGCTCAAGGTCGAACTGCAAGCGCGCTGGTACTTCGGAACGGCCGCAACGTCGGCACGCCCGTAGTTGCGGAGCCACACCCGACACCGCCAGAAAGTGCAGCACAAAGGACCGCAGCACGTTTCGCAGGCCACGTTCACCGTGCTCCAGCCCACGCAGTGTCTGGACCAGCAGGTTGTAGAGCTGGTGCGCCGTCTGCTGTCCTGCTTCCGTGCGAAGCAAAATCTCGAAGGCCGCCTCCGCCAGAGCCAGTCGGCCGATTTCGCGCTGCACGTGCTCAAAGCGCTCCAGGATGTCCACCTGGCTCAGCACCTGCAGATCCCGCGTGTCCCGGTGGTAGTAGACGAGCTGAACCCGGTTCGTGACCTCGAGACCACCACCGAACTTGCTCTTCGGCGAACGCGCCCCCTTCGCGATCACGCTCAGCAAACCGCGACGCGGCGTGAAAGCCGTAACGATCTTGCTGGTCTCTCCTTGAGGGCGAACCCGGAGAATCACACCCTCAAGCTTCTCAATGGCCATGTCCGGGGCCGCCGAAAAAGCTGGTCGTCAGCCGATTTTCAGAAGCTTGGTCACCAGGAGCAGGTAAATCGTCAGACCCAGCACGTCGTTGGAGGTTGCGATGAACGGGGCCGTAGCGTACGCCGGATCGTAGCCGAGCCTGTGGAGCAAAATGGGCACAAGCGTACCGATCAAGCCCGACGCAAAGATCACGGCAACCATTGCGATGGCGATCACGGCACCCAAGTGCGGATCTTTCAGCCACACGTTCACCACGACGAAGATGGCCGCGCCACAGAAGAAGCCGTTCACGAGAGCTACCTTCAGCTCGCGCCACACCTTGCGGCCGATCTCTCCGCGGCTGATTTCGCCCGTAGCCAGACCGCGCACAACCACGGTGGCAATCTGGTTTCCTGAGGCGCCGCCGAGCGCCATGATGATCGGGATGAAAAACGACACCGCCAGAATCTGACTGATGCTCGCCTGGAAATGGCTCAGGACCAGGGCCGAACCCAGCTCGCCCATGAAAGCGAACGCCAGCCAGGGGAGACGACCACGCGAGATTCGAAAAACGGAGGTCTCGCGAGGCTCCTCTTCTTCCGGCACACCGGCCAGTCGGTGGATGTCCTCGGTGGCCTCTTCTTCCAGAATGTCGATCACGTCGTCGACGGTGATCTGACCCACGAGCCGCCCTTTCCAGTCCACCACGGGTAGCGCCACCAGATTGTAGCGCTGGAAAACTCGCGCCACCTCTTCCTGGTCCGTCTCCACGTCCACCTTCACGACGTCGTGATCCATGATGTCCTTCACGCGCGTCTTTTCGTCGCTCAGGATGAGGCGTTTCAACGGCAGCACGCCAACCAGATGCCCGTCGTCGTCCACCACGTACACGTGGAAAGCCTCGCCCACCTCTTCCGCCTTGCGGCGAATTTCCTGGATGGCCTCGCCCACCGTGGCGTTCTCGTTCACCGCCACGTACTCGAGGGCCATCAAGCCGCCGGCGGTGTCCTCCTCGTGGCGCAGCAGCTCCCGGACTTCCTCGGAATCCTCCTTGTCGATTCGCTCCAGGACCTCCTCCGCCACCTCTTCAGGCAGCTCGGACACAACGTCCGTCGCGTCGTCGGAGTCCATCTCGTCGACAATCTCGGAAATCCGGGACGGGTCGAGCTCGTCAAGGAGCTTCTCGCGCGTGTAGTCGTCGAGCTCGACCAGCACATCCGACGCCCTTTCCGCGTCGAGCAACGAAAACAGGTACTTGCGCTTCTCCTCCGGCAGCTCCGCCAGCACCCAGGCAATGTCCGCCGGGTGCATGTCCACCAGGAGGTTGCGCAGCTTGGCCTCCTCGTGGTGCTCGATTAGAAACGAAACGTCATCGACAATCGCTTGTAGATCTTCTTCGTCCATGTGCACTTGCAAATGTCCTGCGTGATGAAAGATCAACCGGCTCGCCCACTGGCAGGCGCAGAACCACAGCTTCTCTGCGCACTGTCAGGGCCGCCGGAACGTGTTTCAACTACGTCTACTACGTCAGATTCGCGAAACAAAGGCGAAAGGAGCGCGTGGCTTCTCCGCCCGGGGATCAAATCCCCGGGCTACCAAAGGAAGCCGCCTGCTAAAGCAGGCTTGTTTCAGGCGAGGCTAAGCAA